>JAAWNI010000148.1 GCA_022798855.1 Lawsonibacter sp.
TTTTATAATGGTAGCGGCAACTGGATTTGAACCAGTGACACCGCGGGTATGAACCGCGTGCTCTAGCCAACTGAGCTATGCCGCCGTGTCACGCCCCTCAAGCAGGGCAAGGGTTAGTATAGCGGATTCGGCCGCGGTTGTCAACAGTTTTTTTAAAAAATTTTCTATTTTCGCAGGAAGAAATTTGAAGGGCGGAAGGCCTCGAGGCGCGGCAAAGGGCGGGGCAGTTTATTTTCCCAACGCAAAGAAACGTAAAAACACCTTGTGTCCGTTGCGGCACAAGGCGTTCTTTCTATTCTGAACCAATAAAAGCCATGCTGTCTTTCAATTTTCAAGCCCCTGGCTGGCACCCCATTCGGTCGCCCGGCGGGTGAAGGTCTTCCGGGAGATGCCCAGCATTTTTCCGGCGTAGGTGGCGGTGACATATCCTTGCCACCAGTCTTTGGCCAAGTCCTCAAAGCCCTCCGGCATAGGGATGCGGGCGGGGCCGAACCGGACCCCCCGCTCCAGCGCCGCGGCGATGCCCTCCGCCTGACGCTGGTGGATTAGCTCCCGCTCTGTCTGGGCCACATAGCTCAAAAGCTGGAGCACGATGTCGGCCACCAGCGTCCCGGTCAGATCCCGGCCCTCCCGGGTGTCCAGCAGGGGCATGTCCAGCACAACGATCGCGGCCCCCCGGGTCTTGGTGATGTAGGCCCACTGCTCCAGAATTTCCCTATAATTCCGCCCCAGCCTGTCGATGCTCTGGACCACAAGCACATCCCCCGTCCGGAGGGCCTGGGCCAGCGCCTGATACAGAGGCCGGTCGAAGTTTTTTCCCGACTGCTTTTCCACTGTAATGTGCTCCGCCGCCACGCCGAATTCCTGCAAAGCGGCCATCTGGCGGTCCTCTTTCTGCCCCCGCGTGGACACGCGGGCATAACCATACATAACACCTGACATCCCATTTCTCCTCTCTATATTTTGGGGAATGTTGATATTATAAAGGTGTTTTGGCACGTCGGGACCCACCATCACGGATTTTTTGTCGAAAAATGTTCGGAAATTCTCCCGTCATCCATGAGTTCGGGGGCTCATAGAAGCAAAAACGCGGTCAGATTGTATACAACCTGGCCGCGTCTTTTTCGCCTGCTCAGTATTACATATCGGCAGACTTTCTCAATACTTTAGGCCTGAATCAGAAAAATTTTAACGAGTTTTCTGGGGCTGTCCCACCTGGCCAAGTTGTATAGAACCTGGCCGGAGGGGGTGGGCCGGAAATGGCGGGAAAAGCCAGCCGTGCTGAGGGGCAGGTCATCCAATACACCACCATCAAGGCCCGGCTCTACCCCACCCCGGCCCAGGCGGAGCTGTTTGAAAAAACCTTTGGCTGCTGCCGCTACCTCTGGAACCAGATGCTCGCTGACGAGCAGCGGTTCTACTGGGAGACGGGGGCCCACTTCATCCCCACCCCGGCCAAGTACAAGAAGGGCGCGCCCTTCCTGACGGAGGTCGACAACCAGGCCCTTATCCAGGAGCACAACAGGCTGTCGCAGGCCTTCCGCCAGTTCTTCAAAAACCCGGAGTCCTTTCGGCACCCCAACTTCAAGCGCAAGAAGGACGACCGGGACTCCTTCACCGCCTGCAACCACGTGTTTGAGTCCGGCCCCACCATCTACACCACCAGGGACGGCATCCGCATGACAAAGGCCGGGATCGTGAAGGCGAAATTCCCCCGCCGTCCCCAGAACGGGTGGCGGCTGAAACGGATCACCGTGGAGAAGACCCGCACCGGCAAATATTACTGCTGTATTTTATATCAGTATACGGTCCAAAGGCCGGCGGCAGCCATCCCCACGCCGGAGACTACCCTGGGGCTGAAACACTCCCCGCTCCACTTCTCGGTGGACGACGCCGGCCGCATGGCCGACCCACCCCGCTGGCTGAGCCAGTCCCAGGAGAAGCTGGGCCGCATACAAAAAAAGCTGTCCCGGATGGAGCCCGGCTCCAAAAACTACCAGGAAGCGGTACAGAAGTACCGGCTGATCCACGAACGCATCGCCAACCAGCGGCGCGACTTCCTCCACAAGGAATCCCGGCGGATAGCCAACGCTTGGGATGCCGTGTGCCTGAGGGACGACCCGCTGGACGAGATGGCGCTGGGGGAGGGCTCCGGCTTCGGGATGTTCCGGGAGCTGCTGCGCTACAAGCTGGAGCGCCAGGGCAAGCCCCTGATTCTGGTGGACCGGTACACCCCCACCACCCGGACCTGCTCCGCCTGCGGACAGGCGCTGGACAGCGTTCCAAGCAGGACCTGGGCATGCCCCGGGTGCGGCGCGGTCCACGACCGGGAGGTCAACGCCGCGAAAAACATCAAATTGGAAGGTTTGGCGCATTTACCAACCGCGGGCCCAGCGTAAGCGGGCCGCAGTTGGAGGGGAAGAGCAAGGGAATGAAATGAGGGATGCCCGCAGGGCGCCCCAAATGGAATGGACTTTGCAACGACGAGCCGGTCGGGACGCCGGTGGGCGCCCGTGCTCTGTCTGGGGAGCGTTGAGCGAAACGGAATACAGGTTTGATTCCGCTTCCCTCAGCGTTTTCCAGACCGGAAGGCGGGAAACGAGAGGGCGCTGCGCGCGCCTGAAAGCCCTGCGGGGCTGTCCACAATATTATGACAATGATAATCCGGCGTGAAGGACCGCGCCGGGACGCCGTAAGGAGAACGCTATGCTGAAACTCACCCTGCTCCCAGATGAGTACCTGACCGTCAACGGAGACATTGTCGTCCAGCTGCTCCGGGTGGCCGGAGGGCGGGCCGATGTGGCCGTGGAGGCCCCCCGGGAGATGCCCATTGTCCGGGGGGCGGTGCTGGAGCGGAGCGGCGGGCAGCGTCCGGCCTGTCTGGCCCCGCCGCCCAAAAAGAAGCCCCGGTACTACCGCGACCAGGTCTTTCGTTGGAACGACGACCGGGAGCGGGCTGTCCGGGCCATGAAGCGGGTCTTTGACCGGCTGGAGGAACAGGGCTCCGTTGAGGAAGCCAAGGTCCTCCGCACCCAGCTGGACCGGATTATCCCCGCCTTCTGGGAGGACGATCTGGCGGAACGCTGAAACCCCCGCCCTCCTGCCCCGCTGCGGCGGAGAGGGCCGCTGAAAATGGTTTCACCCGGTTGCGCGAACCGGCTGAAATATAAGTTCCTGCGCTGCGCCCCGGCAGTCCGGCCGGATACCGAAGGCCAGCGCCGCCCCCGTGCTGAGGAAAGGAGTCCCCGGCACAACGGACCGCACTGCCCCAAACATTTTATTGAAAGGAAGCATTAAAATGAGGATCCAACACAATATCATGGCGATGAACGCCTACCGCAACTACAACAACAACAACAAGGCCCTGTCCGGCAACCTGGAGAAGCTGTCCTCCGGCTACAAGATCAACCGCGCCGGTGACGACGCCGCCGGCCTGGCCATTTCCGAGAAGATGCGCGCCCAGATTACCGGCCTGAACGCCGCTTCCAAGAACGTTAAGGACGGCATCAGCCTGGTCAAGACCGCTGAGGGCGCCATGCAGGAGATCCAGGACATGCTCAACCGCATGGACTACCTGGCCACCCAGTCCGCCAACGGCACCTATCAGGACGAGGTGGACCGTGAAGCCCTCCAGAAGGAAGTCAACCAGCTGAAGGACGAAATCAACCGTATCGCTGATTCCGCCAACTTCAACGGCATCAAGCTGCTGGACGGCACCTGGGACGTGGACGGCAAGGACGCTGCCATCAAGGCCGCCCAGGCCGCCATCGACGCCGCCAACGACCCCGCCAAGGTGGACCCCGCCTACAATGACAGCATGACCAACAAGCAGGTCCAGAACCTGATGCTGCCCCTGGGCGGCAAGGGCCCCAACAGCGCCGCTTCCGTGGGCACCAACACCATTCTGGAGACTGAGAAGATCGACCGCCAGAAGCCCAGCTTCGAGGTCAACTTCAACGGCGTGAAGCACACCCTGGCCGCAACCCAGGGCGATGCTACGACCTCTGGTATTTCTGTGACTGTCGGCGATAAAGTCATTACAATTACCGAGAAGGATATCTTTGACACTACCAATAAGGGGATCGGCGAGGAAATCACCAGCGAGGACCTGGTTAAGACCTTCATGGCTAAGATCAATGACACTGCTGCTACTACTCCCGGCCAGGTTGCCATTACCAGCAACGACGGTAATGTTCACAACTGGAACGTGAAGCAGGACGGCGAGAAGCTGGTCTTCGAATTTGCTGATGATGTCTCCGAGGAGCTCAACGAGCACTATACTGTTGAATTCGGCAGCACTGCGGCCACCGCTCATGTGGACGCTGCGGGCAAGGTCTTCACCACTGGCGCTCACGCTGTTGGTACTGCCGGCACCGGCGATTATACAATCAGTGCTGAAGTCAATGGTGAGACTGTAGAATTCACTTTTTCTGCTGCCGCTATTGAGACTACAGCTAATCTTGCGACCGCGCTGGGCAACGCCAAGGGCACCCTGAGCGATGGCACCGAGGTCAAGCTGGGCGACTACTTCACGGTGGGTGTCAATGCTACCACTAATACGATGCTTAATATCACCAGCAAAGAGGGCGAGGGTGAGCTCAGCGGCAATGTAATCAACAGCGTGACTGTGACTGGTGGAACGGGTCTTACTCTTGCCGCTGGCAAGGTTACCAGCGATGGCAAGGACGGCTACACCCCCGGCACCACCGGCTACCTGAACGCCGGTACCGAGGTCACCGTTATTGGTTCTCCCGCCGAGTCCGAGCAGCTGGCCAGCACCAGCCTTGACCTGAAGAAGCTGAACATCACCGACGGCATGAAGATCAAACTGGGCAACGAGGAGTACACCTTTGCCGTGGGCAAGGACAGCGTCATCGACACCTCCGCCAAGAATGTCATCGACCTGACCGACTTTGAGGCCGCTGACCTGAAGGTTTCCTCCACCGCCACCACCGCCCAGCAGGTTGCCGCCAGCAAGCTGGCCGAGGCCGCCAAGGACAACGACATCTTCACCGTGTCCCACACCGGCACCGACGGTCTGGTCGGCTTGAAGCAGCTGGCCGAGGCCAAGGACTCCACCGACATGACCACCATGGATAAGTTCGCCAGCTATATCGGCGTGACCACCGTGGACGAGAAGGCCACCGAGGCGCTCCTGAAGGAGGCCCAGGCCAAGAAGGCCGAGGACCTGGCCCAGGCCAAGAAGGACCTGGCCGCCGCTGAGGCTGATGGCGCCAAGGCCCTGAACCTCCAGATTGGCGACACCTCCGACGACTTCAACCAGCTGGGCGTGAAGATCGGCAGCATGAAGACCGACGCCCTGAAAATCACCGACCTGAGCATCGGCACCGCTGACGACGCCGCCGCTTCCATCGACGTGATCAAGGACGCCATCAACTACGTCTCCTCCGTCCGCGGCGATCTGGGCGCTTACCAGAACCGTCTGGACCACACCGCCAACAACCTGTCCGTGATGGCCGAGAACATCCAGGACGCCGAGTCCACCATCCGCGACACCGATGTGGCCGAGGAAATGATGAGCTACGTCAAGAACA
>JAAWNI010000149.1 GCA_022798855.1 Lawsonibacter sp.
TCACGCCCCAAAAGGGGGCTATGTCAAGCCCAAAAACATGAAAAAGACCATGGGCCGGCTGGTGGGCTACCTCACCAAAAGCAAGCTGCCCCTGCTCTTCGTTCTGCTGTGCCTTTTGGTTTCAGTGGGCGCCAATCTGGGCGGGTCGTACCTGATGCGGCCCATCATCAACAACTTTATCTGGTCGGGCTGCACCGACTTCGCCGGACTGGGCTGGGCCATCCTCCAGCTGGCTGGCGTCTATCTGCTGGGCTGCTTGGCCACCTACGGCCAGTCGGCCATGATGGTCTGGCTGGCGGAGAAGGGGGTCAACCGCCTGCGCAAGGACCTGTTCGACAGCTTGCAGAAGCTCCCCCTGTCCTACTTCGACCAGCACCCCCACGGCGAGCTGATGAGCCGGTTCACCAACGACGCCGACAACGTGCAGATGGCCCTCCAGCAGAGCATGGTCTCCCTGTTCTCCAGCTGCCTGATGTTTGTGGGGCTGGTGGCCCTTATGCTGGCCATCAACTGGAAGCTCTTTCTCGCCACCGCCCTGGTGCTGGCCCTCACCATATTCCTCTTCAAGCAGCTGGGGGGCCGCAGCCGGAAATTCTACCAGAAGCAGCAGGCCGCCCTGGGGGCGGTCAACGGAGAAATCCAGGAGGTCATCGAGGGGCTGAAGGTGGTGAAGGCCTTCACCCACGAGGAGGAAGCCAAGGCCAAGTTCCAGGCGCTGAACAACGCCTATCGTGACGCCGCCCAACGGGCCAACTTCTACTCGGGGGTCATTATGCCGGTGGCGGGCAACCTGATGAATATCAGCTACGCCCTCACCGCCGCCCTGGGGGGGCTGCTCTCCGTCCTCCAGGGCTTCGACCTGGGCGGGCTGGCCATCTACCTCAACTACTCCCGGCAGGTGGGCCAGCCCCTGAACCAGATTTCCCAGCAGATGACCACCCTCCTGTCCGCCATGGCGGGTGCGGAGCGCATCTTTGAGGTGATGGACACCGCCGCCGAGGTGGATGAGGGCTCCGTTGCCCTGATCCCCGCCGAGAAGGACGCCAACGGCACCCTCTCCCCCTTCTCTGGAGCGGGGCGGCCCCGGACCTGGGCCTGGAAGACCCCACGGGGCAACGGCATGGAGCTGGTCCCCGTCTTTGTGGGGGAGGGCGAGGGCCTCACCGAGATTACCGACCCGGAAGCCGTCCCCGACCCCGCCCTGCTGGCCAGCCACGGCTGGGCCTGGAAGTACCCCGGCCCCGACGGAACGGTGGGGCTCCACCTCATCCGGGGCACCGTGCGCAATGTCCCAGGCGAGGACTACTGCCTCACCGAGCTGCGGGGGGCGGTGCGGTTCAGCCATGTGGACTTCTCCTACGTCCCGGGCAAGCGGATTTTGAAGGATGTGTCGGTCTACGCCGACCCGGGCCAGAAAATCGCCTTTGTGGGTTCCACCGGCGCGGGCAAGACCACCATCACCAACCTCATCAACCGGTTTTATGAGATCGAGGGCGGGCTTATCACCTACGACGGCATCGACGTGAAGGCCATCCGCAAGGACGACCTGCGCCGCTCTCTGGGGGCGGTGCTCCAGGACACCCACCTGTTCACCGGCACCATCATGGACAACATCCGCTACGGCCGGCTGGACGCCACCGACGAGGAGTGCGTCGCCGCCGCCAAGAGCGCCAACGCCCACTCCTTCATCCGCCGCCTGCCCGAGGGGTATCAGACCATGGTCACCGGCGACGGGGCCAACCTGTCCCAGGGCCAACGCCAGCTGCTGGCCATCGCCCGGGCCGCCGTGGCCGACCCGCCGGTGATGATCCTGGACGAGGCCACCTCCTCCATCGACACCCGCACCGAGGCCCTCATCCAGCGGGGGATGGACGCCCTTATGGAGGACCGGACGGTCTTTGTCATCGCCCACCGGCTGTCCACCGTGCGCAACTCCAACTGCATCGTGGTCATTGAGCACGGGGAGATCGAGGAGAAGGGCAGCCACGAGGGCCTTCTGGAGGAAAAAGGCCGGTACTACCGGCTGTACACCGGGCAGTTCCAATTGTCCTAGCGGCCTGTCAAAGGCAGCAAAAAAAGGCTGAACTGATTTCCAGTTCAGCCTTTCTATTTTAATAGTTCTCGGCGTGAATCTCAAAATACGCCTGGGGATGGGCGCAGACGGGGCAAATCTCCGGGGCCTTCCCGCCCACCACGATGTGGCCGCAGTTCCGGCACTCCCAGACCTTGACCTCGCTCTTTTGGAAGACCTCCTGGATTTCCACGTTGCGCAGCAGGGCGCGGTAGCGCTCCTCGTGGCTCTTCTCGATGGCCGCCACCATGCGGAACTTTTCGGCCAGCTCGGGGAAGCCCTCCTTCTCCGCCGTCTCGGCGAAGGCGGCGTACATGTCGGTCCACTCGTAATTCTCGCCGTCGGCGGCGGCGCCCAGGTTCTCAGCGGTGGAGCCGATGCCCTCCAGCTCCTTGAACCACATCTTGGCGTGCTCCTTCTCGTTGTCGGCGGTCTTGAGGAACAGGGCGGCGATCTGCTCGAAGCCCTCCTTTTTGGCCTTGGAGGCGAAGTATGTGTACTTGTTCCGGGCCTGGGACTCCCCGGCGAAGGCCGCCTCTAAATTCTTCTCTGTCTGAGTGCCGGCGTACTTGTTCATGGTGTTCTCCTTTTTTCAGTTGATTTCGGCGGCGGAAAGCGGCGGGCCGCGTCCCTGCCGATAATGGTCCGCGTTCATTCTATTCAATGGCGCACAGTTTGTCAACCCCCGTTCGCCAATTCCGCACACCCGTTTCATAAATTCTGAAAGACTCTGGGCATACCAGCCTGTTCGCCATGTAGGGCAGAGCCCTTGCCCTAAATTTGCGGGACAAGCGCACCCCATCGCAGAAAACTCCTTGACAAGCTCCCCGCTCCCGCGTTATAATAGCTTTGGAAAATTGAATAGCCTTATCAAGAGCGGTGGAGGGAACGGCCCGATGAAGCCCGGCAACCTGCGTATGCGCGCAAGGTGCTAAATCCGGCGGTAGTGTATCGAAAGATGAGGGTGCAACCAGATCAAAACGCTCCGCCGTCCGGCGGGGTGTTTTTGCGCTCCCAAGAAAAGAAAGGAGAAAAAACTATGGCAAAGCGGCTTTTCACATCCGAATCAGTTACCGAGGGACATCCTGACAAAATCTGCGACCAAATTTCCGACGGCGTTCTGGACGCCATCATCGCCCAGGACCCCCAGGCCCGGGTGGCCTGTGAGACGACGGCCACCACCGGCCTGATCCATGTTATGGGGGAGATTACCACCTCCTGCTATGTGGACATCCCCAAGATTGCCCGCCAGGTGGTGAAGGACATCGGCTACGACCGGGCCAAGTTCGGCTTTGACTGCTCCACCTGCGCGGTGGTCACCTCCATTGACGAGCAGTCGGGCGACATCGCCATGGGCGTGGACAAGTGCCTGGAAGCCAAGGAGGGCACGCAGGACGACGGCCTGGACAACGGCGCCGGCGACCAGGGCATGATGTTCGGCTACGCCTGCGACGAGACGCCGGAGCTGATGCCTTTGCCCATCTCCCTGGCCCAGAAGCTGGCCATGCAGCTGACAAAGGTGCGCAAGCAGGGCAAGGTGGACTACCTGCGGCCCGACGGCAAGACCCAGGTAACGGTGGAGTACGATGAGGACAACAAGCCCGTCCGTGTTGACGCGGTGGTGGTGTCCACCCAGCACGGCTCCGAGGTGGAGCTGGACCAGATCCGGAAGGACATGATCGAGCTGGTCATCAAGCCCATCATCCCCGCCGGGCTGCTGGACGGGGATACCAAGATTTATGTCAACCCCACCGGCCGCTTCGTCATTGGCGGGCCCCAGGGGGACTCCGGCCTCACCGGGCGGAAGATCATTGTGGATACTTACGGCGGCTCCGCCCCCCACGGCGGCGGCGCCTTCTCCGGCAAGGACCCCACCAAGGTGGACCGCTCCGCCGCCTACGCCGCCCGGTGGGCGGCCAAGAACGTGGTAGCTGCCGGCCTGGCCTCCCGCTGCCAGGTGCAGCTGGCCTACGCCATCGGGGTGGCCCAGCCCGTCTCCGTCCGGGTGGACACCTTCGGCACCGGAACGGTCGCCGACGCCAAGCTGGAGGAAGCGGTGGAGAAGGTCTTCGACCTGCGCCCCGCCGCGATCATCCGGGACCTGGACCTGAGAAAGCCCATCTACCGCCAGCTGGCCGCTTACGGCCACTTCGGCCGGGAGGACCTGGGGGTGGCCTGGGAGAAGACCGACCGGGTGGATGCGCTGAAAAAGGCGCTGTCTTAGAACCTGTATTCATAACCGGAGGATGCCAGATGGGCGAGGATTTTTCCTGCTAGACAAGGAGGTTTTTTGCGGCAAGCCTGACGGATTGCAAGGAAAAGCGACGCAGTATGGCGGGAAAAAGACCGCCCAGACGGCGTTTAACGGTTGTGAATACAGGTTCTTAACCCTGGCTGAGAAAGCAAACATAGCGGTCAGGCTGTCGAAAAGCCAAAAATGGGCTTTTCGGCGGCCTGATTTTTTCACTTTCCATAAATAGACAATTGACCGGCTGTAGAGTAGAATAATACGGCATAAATCTAACCCGCCCTGAGCGGGAAAAGGAGCAAGAATGATGGATCAGAGAGAAATTTTAGCCCGTGTCGATCACACCATCCTCACTCCCACGGCCACATGGGAACAGGTAAAGGCTGTCTGTGACGAGGGGAAGCAGCTTGGCGTGGCCAGCGTCTGTATTCCGCCCCGTTACGTGAAGCGGGCCAACGACTACGCGGGCGGCGGCCTGAAGATATGCACAGTGGTCGGCTTCCCCAACGGCTACGCCACCCCCGAGGTCAAGGTGTTTGAGACGGAGGACGCCATCCGGGACGGGGCGGATGAGATCGACATGGTCATCAACCAGGGCCTGGCCAAAGAGGGCGACTGGGAGGGCGTGCTGGCTGAGATCAAGGCGGTAAAGGCCTCCTGCAAGGGCCGTATTTTAAAGGTAATCGTCGAAGCCTGCAATTTTACCAGCGAGGAAAAAACCACCCTGTGCCGGATCATATCCATGTCCGGGGCCGAGTTCATCAAGACCTCCACCGGCTTTGGGCCGGGCGGGGCCACGGTGGAGGACGTAAGGCTGTTCCGGGAGCATGTCAGCCCTGACGTGCGGGTAAAGGCCGCCGGCGGCATCCGCACGTTTGAGCAGGCGCAGGCCATGATCGATGCCGGGGCCGACCGCGTCGGCGCCAGCGCCCTGGCGGCTCTGGCCAAATAACCGGCCTTTTACAGCGCGCGGCCCTGCCCGCCGCAAAAATAAGAAACAAACAAAAACAGCGAAAGACTGCCGAAAAAAGGGTCTTGGGCTGTTTTTGTTTTTGCCTGCCAAGGCGGTGGCTGAGGGAGTATAGTCGACGCACTTGAGAAGAGGTAAAAAGGAGGGCAGGAAAAATGGCGCGGGGCAAGGCGGAGGATGCAGGCGGGCTTGACGCCCGCCAAAGACGACAACGCCGCCCTGTGCTATTTGGACCACCGAACTTTACCGATTTTCAAGTGTG
>JAAWNI010000150.1 GCA_022798855.1 Lawsonibacter sp.
CGGAGGATGCAGGCGGGCTGACGCCCGCCAAAGACGACAACACCGCCCTGTGGCATTTTGGCCACCGAACTTTACCGATTTTCAAGTGTGTCGACTATACGCCCCGCACCCAAGGAGGAAGACTATGGAACGCATCGACAAGCTGCTCAGCTCCACCGGCAGGTGGAGCCGCAAGGAGGCCAAGGAGCTGGTCCGCCAGGGGCGGGTGCTGGCGGACGGGCGGGCCGTCCTGGAGCCGGAGGAGAAGCTGGACCCCGCGGCCCGCCTGACGGTGGACGGCCAGGCCGTGGACTGCTCCCCCTTTGTCTACGTCATGCTCCACAAGCCGGCGGGGCTGCTCTCCGCCACCGAGGACAGCCGCCAGCCCACCGTGCTGGACCTGCTCCCCCCGGAGCTGAAAAAGCGGGGGCTGTTCCCCGTGGGCCGGCTGGACAAGGACACCACCGGCCTGCTTCTCCTCACCGACGACGGCGGGCTGGCCCACCGGCTCCTCTCCCCCAAAAGCCACGTGGACAAGGTCTATCTGGCCCAGGTGGAGGGCCGGGTGGACGAGGGGGACCGGGCCGCCCTGGCCGCCGGCCTGGCCCTGGCCGACGGGACGGCCTGCCTGCCCGCCGGGCTGGAGCCGATAGGGGACGGCTCCCGGTGCCTGGTCACCCTCCAGGAGGGAAAGTACCACCAGGTAAAGCGGATGCTGGCCGCCCGGGGCAAGCCGGTGTCCGCCCTCCACCGGATCTCCATGGGGCCCCTGACGCTGGACGAGGGGCTGAAACCGGGAAAATGGCGGTTTTTGTCGGGGGCTGAGCGGGCCGAACTGCAAAGAACAGGAACGCTCCCATAAAGTTTTGGGCAATCTGAACAAAAAAATCAAAAAAACCTCTTGCCAAACAGGGGGGACAACCGTTATAATGGGGTAGCGACATAAAAATTTGTAGGAGGGATCGCTGTGTCTAGCAGGATGTTCCAAGGAGTCGTACTCCAAATGAAAGACAACATCAGCCGCACGGTAGGTGTGGTGGATGCGGAGGGGATCGTGGTCGCCTGCAGCGAGCTGACCTGCATTGGCGAGCACTGGTCCGGCGCCGTGAACGCCATCAACGGGGCGGACAACGGCCTGGCCCGGTACGAGGGCAAAACCTTCAAGCCCCTGGTGGGCTGGGGGGCCCAGTTCGACTACGCCGCCTTCGTCAAGGGGGAGGATGAGATGGCCGCCTCCCTGTGCGCCATGGCCGTGGTGGCCTTCAACGGCGCCAAGACCTATTACGAGGAGAAGCACGACAAGGCCACCTTTGTGAAAAACATCATCTCCGACAACATCCTCCTGGGGGACGTCTACACCCAGGCCAAGGAGCTCCATTTTGTCTCCGAGGTGCCCCGGGCCGCCTTTCTGGTGCGCCAGCTGGGCCCCGCCGACGTCTCCGTCATCGACGTGATCCAAAACCTCTTCCCGGACAAGCAGTCCGACTTTGTCATCTCCATCAACGAGACGGACGTGGCCCTCATCAAGCAGCTGAGCGAGGGGGCCGACTCCAAGGAGCTGGGCAAGATCGCCAAGCAGATCGTCACCGCCGTCACCCAGGAGCTGGGGGTCAAGGTGGTCATCGGCATCGGCACCATCGTCCCCCACATCCGGGACCTGGCCCGGGCCTATAAGGAGGCCGGGGTGGCCATCGACGTGGGCAAGGTCTTCGACACCGAGAAAACCGTCATCAACTACGAGAACCTGGGCATCGGCCGGCTGATCTACCAGCTGCCCACCATCCTGTGCCAGATGTTCCTCCAGGAGGTCTTTAAGAAGAGCCCCATCGACGCCCTGGACCAGGAGACGCTGCTCACCATCAACAAGTTCTTCGAGAACAACCTGAACGTCTCC
This sequence comes from Lawsonibacter sp., assembly GCA_022798855.1. Lineage (GTDB taxonomy): Bacteria > Bacillota > Clostridia > Oscillospirales > Oscillospiraceae > Lawsonibacter. The sequence goes on from JAAWNI010000150.1 coordinate 1,874, forward strand.
GAAACCGCCCGGAAGCTCTTCGTCCACCGGAACACCTTGGTCTACCGCCTGGAGAAGATCAAGAAGCTCACCGGCCTGGACCTGCGGGAGTTCGACGACGCCATCACCTTCAAGGTGGCGCTGATGGTCAAAAAATACCTGATTTCCCGGGGAATCGAGTCCTGAAACCGCCCAGACGCCGCCCAAAAGGGCGGCGTTTCTTAATTTTTTGGCGGCTTATACATTGACGTAAAAGGCCCGCAATGGTATAATACACCATTGATTTTGAATCCCCGGAGGGATAACTATGGCCGCCATTATCCAAACGCGAAATCTGCGCTTCTCCTACCCCGCCGCCGAGGGGGTCACCCCCGTGGTGCTGGACGGGGTGGACTTGGACATCGAGGAGGGCTCCTTCGTGGCCGTGCTGGGCCACAACGGCTGCGGCAAGTCCACCCTGGCCAAGCACATGAACGCCATCCTCCTCCCCACAGGCGGGGCCGTCTACGTGGACGGCATGGACACAGCCGGCGAGGACCGGCTCCTGGACATCCGCCGGACGGTGGGCATGGTCTTTCAGAACCCGGACAACCAGATCGTGGCCAACGTGGTGGAGGAGGACGTGGCCTTTGCCCCGGAGAACCTGGGGGTCCCCCCGGCGGAGATCAGGCAGCGGGTGGACGACGCGCTGAAGGCGGTCAATATGTACGGCTACCGGGAGCACGCCCCCCACCTCCTCTCCGGCGGACAAAAGCAGCGGGTGGCCATCGCCGGCGTCATCGCCATGCGGCCCCGGTGCGTCGTGCTGGACGAACCCACCGCCATGCTGGACCCCATCGGCCGGGCGGACGTGCTGCGCACCATCAAGGCCTTGAACCGGGAGCGGGGGGTCACGGTGGTCCTCATCACCCACCACATGGACGAGGCCGCCCAGGCGGACCGGCTCATCGTCATGGCCAAGGGCAAGGTGGCGGCCGACGGCGCGCCGAAGGAGGTCTTCTCCCAGGTGGAGGAGCTGCGGAAGGTGGGGCTCACCGTCCCCCAGACGGTCCAGCTCCTCTGGGAGCTGCGCCAGGAGGGCTGCGCCCTCCCCCTGGACGCCCTCTCCGACGAGGAGTGCGCCCAGGCGTTGTATACGCTGTTGACATCGTAGGGACACGGCTTGCCGTGTCCGCTCCTCAGCCGCCCGTCTCGTAGGGCGGGACGACCCGGCCCGCCGGAGTTTTGTTATATGGCGCGCCGAGGTCGTCGCGCCCTACCCTCAGCCGCCCGCCACGTAAAACAGCGGCCACGACAAGTCGTGGCCCTACACGGCAAAGGATGTATCTCTATGCAGCCCATAATCGAAACGAAAAACCTCACCCACATCTACTCCGCCGGGACCCCGTTCCAGCACATGGCGCTGGACAGCGTGGATTTCCACGCCTATCCGGGGGAGTATCTGGGCATCATCGGGCACACCGGGTCAGGCAAGTCCACCCTGATCCAACATCTCAACGCCCTGCTCAAGCCCACCTCCGGGACGGTGCTCTTCCAGGACGTGGACGTCTGGTCCGACCCCAAGACGACCAAGCGGACCCGGTTCCAGGTGGGGCTGGTGTTCCAGTACCCGGAGTACCAGCTCTTTGAGGAGACGGTATACAAGGACATCTCCTTTGGCCCCCGGAACATGGGACTGGACGAGAAGGAGATTGACCGCCGGGTGCGGGCGGCGGCCTACTTTGTGGGCCTGCGGGACGACCAGCTGGAAAAGTCCCCCTTCGAGCTGTCCGGCGGCCAGAAACGCCGGGTGGCCATCGCCGGGGTGATCGCCATGGAGCCCAAGGTGCTCATTCTGGACGAGCCCACCGCCGGCCTGGACCCGGAGGGGGTGGAGTCCATTCTGGGCAACATCCGGGAGTACCACCAGGCCCACAACGCCACCATCATCCTCGTCTCCCACTCCATGGAGGAGGTAGCCCGGTCGGTGGACCGGCTGGTGGCCGTCAACGATGGAAGGATTCCCTTCCAGGGCCCTCCCCGGGAGGTCTTCCAGCACGGGGAGGAGCTGGAGCGGATGGGCCTGGGGGTCCCCCAGCTCACCCGGGTGTTCCACCGCCTGCGGGCCATGGGGGTGGACATCGACCCCTCGGTCTACACCCTGGAGCAGGCCAAAGCGGCCATTCTGGCCAAACTGAGAGGGGGGGCGGTGTAAATGGCGCTGAAAGACATCACCTTGGGCCAGTACTTCCCCGGCAATTCCCCGGTCCACCGCCTGGACCCCCGCACCAAGCTGATCTGCGTGGTGCTCTATATCGTGGCCCTGTTTCTGGCCAGCTGGTTCGCCACCTACGCCGTGATGTTCCTGGTACTGGCCGGCTCCGTCGCCCTGTCCCGGGTGCCCCCCAAGTCCATCCTCCGGGGGCTGAAGCCGGTGCTCTTCATCGTGGTCTTTACCGCCATACTCAACCTCTTCTACACCCCGGGGGACACCGTGCTGGCCCAGTTCTGGGTCTTTACCATCACCCTGGAGGGCGTCTGGCGGGCCTTCTTCATGGTCATCCGGATCATGATGCTCATTTCCGGCACCTTTCTGCTCACCTATACCACCTCCCCCATCCTGCTCACCGACGGCCTGGAGTCCCTGATGAAGCCGCTGAAAAGGGTGCGGGTGCCCGTCCACGAGCTGGCGATGATGATGTCCATCGCCCTGCGGTTCATCCCTACCCTTATCGAGGAGACGGATAAGATCATGTCCGCCCAGCGGGCCAGGGGGGCGGATTTCGAGAGCGGAAACCTCATCCAGCGGGCCAAGGCCCTGCTGCCCCTGCTGGTGCCCCTGTTTATCTCCGCCTTCCGCCGGGCTGACGAGCTGGCCACCGCCATGGAGTGCCGCTGCTACCACGGCGGCGAGGGCCGCACCCGCCTGCGCCAGCTGAAATACAAGGCCGCCGACTACGCCGCCCTGTTCCTCTTCCTGGCCATCACCGTGGGGGTGGGCGTGTTAGGGCATTTTGGGCTGTAAAGCGGAAACCACCTCTTGACGCAGGCCCAGGCCAAAGAGATAATAGAGGTCGCTGGAGCGGGCGGTGTAGAGCCCGAAACGCTGTTCAAACCGGTCGTACAGCTCATAGCCGACTATCTGGGCGATCTCGTGGGCGGTTTCGTAAAACTCCAGCTTCACCTTGGAAAAGAGCGGGTCCCGCTGGCAGAAGGCTTCGATTTGTTCTGTCATTTCCGGGTTGTCCAAGAAAAGCATTTTTATTTTGTCGTTCATGGTAGCAACTCCTTATCTGATTTATAATGTATATTATACCACTTTTTAAAAGTGTGTCAATAGTCTGGAGGCATTATGGCAACTTTTTCTGAGCGGCTCAAATTATTGCGTAAAGAAAACAGATATACGCAAGGAGCATTGGCTGATATTTTTGGCCTAAAGCTGCGTGGGTATCAGGGTTATGAATATGGTAAGACCTACCCCACCGTCCCCGGCCTGATTCAGATCGCCCAGTTCTTCCACGTCAGCACCGATTACCTCCTGGGCTTGACCGATAAGCGGGAAGTGGACAGATAGCACCCAAAGCCCCCCTTGCTAAAGGGGGGTGCCCCCGTAGGGGGCGGGGGGATTCCTTATAAAGCTCCCGGCTGACGGAATCCCTCCAC
>JAAWNI010000151.1 GCA_022798855.1 Lawsonibacter sp.
GGCGGGACGACCTCGGCCCGCCGTCCTGCCGCAAACGGCGCGCCGGGTCGTCGCGCCCTACGGAGCGCCTTTGTCAGCAATTTTGGATCCTGCTATAAATTACCAACAGTGATTTTGTAGGGGCGGGTAATACCCGCCCGTCCAGAAGGGCTGTGCCGCGCCACCTTGCGGGCGGATGATATCCGCCCCTACTGAGTGTTACGCATTTTGACGATTGCTATAAGCAGGCCAAGGGTATGGATAAAAGCGCCGTTCCATGAACACGGAACGGCGCTTTTTCAGAAGTTAAACTCTGGGCAGTCCCTGTACCGCTCCGGCACAGGGAGCTCCAAGCCCATGTCCCCGATGTTCTCCACAAACACACAGGGCTGGCCTGGAAACAGAAATTGGTCCAGATACTTGATAAAGTCGGATTCATTATAGCAGCACAGCACCTCTCCACTCTCCAGCGGGGTCCGGTACTGAGCCGCATCCGGGCTCTCCCGGAGCCAGCGGCAGCAGAACTCCATGCAGTACTCCTCCAGGTTGGCGGCCACCGCATCCGGGACGGCCCAGACCATCCGATCGCCGTCGGCGCTCAGAATTACGTTTTTCATCCCCTACCTCTGATACTCAAACTCCAGATCGTACAGGGACACGATGTCCCCGTCCTTAATGCCCATCTCCTCCAGCTTGTCAAACAGCCCGGACTGGCGCAGCTTCTGGTCGAACCAGTTCCGGGACTCGTAGTCCCCGAAGTTGACGTTGGCGATGAGCCGCTGGAGCCAGGGGGCGTCCACCACCCAGGTGCCGTCGAACTCCTGGATATCCACCTCGCCGCCGGTGTCCACCTCAGGGGGGCGCTCCACATAGGTAGGCTCGTACACCGCCACGGGGGGCAGCTCCTGGAGCAGCTGGGCGGCGCGCAGCACCAGCTCCCGGGTGCCCTGGTGGGCGGCGGCGGATATCTCCACCAGCTCCAGCCCCAGGCCCTCCACGTGGGCCCGGAGCCTGTCCAGCAGGGCGGAGTCCTCCATAATGTCCACCTTGTTGGCGGCCACGATCATCTTCCGCCCGGCCAGCTCGGGGGAGTACTGTTTCAGCTCCTCGTTGATGGCCGTAAAGTCGGCCACCGGGTCCCGGCCCTCGGAACCGGACACGTCCACCACATGGATGAGCAGCCGGCAACGGTCGATGTGCCGCAGGAAGTCGTGGCCCAGGCCGGCCCCCTCAGCCGCCCCCTCGATGATGCCGGGGATGTCCGCCATGACGAAGGACGCCCCCTCCTCCACATACACCACCCCCAGGTTGGGGAACAGGGTGGTAAAGTGGTAGTTGGCGATTTTGGGCTGGGCCCGGCTGACCACGCTGAGCAGGGTGGACTTGCCCACGTTGGGGAAGCCCACCAGCCCCACATCGGCAAGCAGCTTCAGCTCCAGCACCACGTCCCGGCTCTGGCCGGGCAGGCCGGCCTTGGCGAACCGGGGCACCTGGCGGGTGGGGGTGGCGAAATGCTGGTTGCCCCAGCCCCCCCGGCCCCCCCGGCACAGGATAAAGCGGTCGGTCTGGGACATATCCTGAATGATCTCCCGCGTCTCGGCGTCCCGGATAATGGTCCCCCGGGGCACCCGGATGACCAGGTCCTCCCCGTCCCTGCCGGTACACCGCTTGCCCGCGCCGTCGGCCCCGCTGCCCGCCGCGTATTTCCGCTTATAGCGGAAGTCCATCAGGGTGGACATGTGGTCGTTGACCTCCACCACGATGTTCCCGCCCCGGCCGCCGTCGCCGCCGTCGGGGCCTCCGTTGGCCACGTATTTCTCCCGGTGGAAGGACACCACGCCGTTGCCCCCACTGCCGGAGCGGACGGTGATTTTCGCTGTATCTACAAAGGGTGCCGCCATCTCGGGCACCTCCTTTCTTCTTTGTTCCTTTTCTTTGAAAGAAAAGGAACCGGCTTTTCCTGTCAAAGCAGGTAGTTGTTTTCCTTGTTTGCCGGCTGGAGGGCCTTCAGCTTGTAGGTGGCAAAGCCCTCCGCCACCAGGGGCTCCCGCCCGCACAGCTCCTCAGCTTCCTCATAGCTCTCCGCCCGGAGGATATACATCCCCGCCACGCCGGGATACCCCTTGAACACACCGGCCAGCTCAATGTGCCCGGCTTCGTCCAGGGCCCTCAGGTTGGCCACGTGCCGCTCTACAGCGGCCTTGGTCAGCTTGTTGTAGGTTTTGGTCTTCTCAATAAACATCACATACAGCCATTGTTCCACAGTTTTGCCTCCTCCTTATTTCCGCCGCAAATCCAGCGTCTTCCATCCGAAAAATCTTTCTCCCGGGCATGAGCCGTGTTCCGCTTACAGAAGCGACGGGTCGATTGTTTGATTCTGAAAGTAGTATTCCCGGTCCCGGCCGTCTGCCTCCCGCAGAATTTTGCAGGGATTGCCCACGGCGACCACGTTGTCGGGCAGGTCCCTGGTAACCACAGAGCCCGCCCCCACCACTACGTTGTCCCCGATGGTGACGCCCGGGACCACCACCACGCCTGCCCCCAGCCAGCAGTTGCGTCCGATTCGGATGGGGGCATTGTACTGAAAGCCACGCTCCCGCAGCTCCGGACAGATGGGGTGCCCCGCCGTGGCGAGGACCACGTTGGGCCCGAACTGGGTAAAGTCCCCCACATGGATGTGGGTGTCGTCCACCAGAGTCAGATTGAAGTTGGCGTAGACATTCCTTCCAAAGTGGACAAACCGCCCGCCCCAGTTGGCGTGGAGGGGGGCCTCAATGCAGCAGCCCTCCCCGATCTCCGCGAACATCTCCCTCAGCAGCGTGCGCTTCCGCTCCAGGTCAGAGGGCCTGGCCTGGTTGAACTCATAGAGCTTGTCCAGACATTTCAGCTGCTCCCGCTGGAGGGACTCGTCCCCTGGGTGGTAGAGCTGTCCGGTATGCATACACACCTTTGGATCCATAGGCCGGCTCCTCTATTCCGTCCCAAGCCGGACATTTTCCCGGTCCACCAGCCGGGCCAGGCAGTCCACAACCTCCTCGCCTGGGTCCAGGCGCAGGGCATAGCCCTGGGGAAATTTTCTGTATTCCATAAGCACCTCAATCCCTTCTATTCTTTCCGCCTCGCGTAGACGTCGCTGATGATTTTCCACGAGCCGTCCGGCAGGACGGCCACATTCTGCCAGTGTCCATAATCCCCTCCCTGTGGCTGATAAAAAAGCCGCAAACGGTTGCACGTTTGCGGCTTTATGGCGAATGTTACTCCGCAGCAGCCTCTTCCACAATGGAGACTTGCTTGCGGTCCTTGCCCAGGCGCTCGAACTTCACGCGGCCGGACTTCATGGCGAACAGAGTGTCGTCGCTGCCCTTGCCTACGTTGACGCCGGGATGAATGTGGGTGCCGCGCTGGCGGACCAAGATGTTCCCGGCCAGCACAAACTGGCCGTCGCCCCGCTTCACGCCCAGCCGCTTGGCCTTGGAATCACGGCCGTTGCGGGTGGAGCCCACGCCTTTTTTATGGGCGAAAAACTGTAAACCGATATTCAGCATCTCTTACACCTCCAAGACGGTAATATTTTCAGGGTACTCCTCCGCCAGCTGGACGCAGTGGACCAGGAGGGCGGCCAGAAGGGTCTGGCAGACGCTCTCGCTGTCCGGGTCCAGGGCCTTGGGGAGCTTGAGGGAGATGGACGCGTCCTTGTCCCGCGCCTTTACCGAGGCCTCCAGCCCCAGCACGTCGTTTATGGCGCACTCGGTGAGGCGGACGGCGCTGGTCAGGGCGGCGCAGACGATGTCCTTCCCCTGAGGGGCGTAGCCGCTGTGGCCTTTCATCTCAAAGCCGGTGAGGCGGCTGCCCTCAGAATAAAACGCCGCGGTAGTCATCAGGCCTTGATGGCGCCGATCTCCACCTTGGTGTAGGGCTGGCGATGGCCCTGGCGCTTACGATAGCCCTTCTTGGGGGTGTACTTGAAGATGCGGATCTTCTTGCCCTTGCCGTTTTTGACCACGGTGGCGGCCACGGAAGCGCCCTCTACGGTGGGAGCGCCAAAGGTGGCCTTGTCCCCGTCCAGAACCGCCAGCACCTGGTCGAAGGTGATGGCCTGCCCGGCCTCGGCCTCCAGCTTCTCGATGAAGAGGGTGTCGCCCTCCGCCACCTTGTACTGCTTGCCGCCGGTTACGATGATTGCCTGCATGGTATTCAACTCCTTTATTACGGGCTCGCTCTCCCAGGCGGGGTTTCCCCTCTTGCTTACCTGTTCAACGCGGCTTTAATAGTTTATCAACAGAATATGCCTTTGTCAAGGTTTTTTTGTCTGATATCGTAAATGGCTGAAGTAGTAGATTAAATGCAGAAAAGGTTTTTCAACCTTTTTCTGCATTATTTTTTTACCCAAACGGGGGCAGAAACGGGGAAAGGGGTGATTTTAAGTGAGAACTTTGACGCTGGACGACCGCAGAAAAATTGAATTGATGTGGGGAGCGAACGCCTCCCCGGTCAGAATCGCCGCAGAGCTGGGTATCAGCCAATGCACCGTATATACGGAATTGAAGCGGGGGCGGCACGTCAAAGCGGGCGGAGACGTGGAACTGGACGAAAACTTCCGGCCTGCGTACAGCGCCGAGCGGGGCCAGACTGTGTACCAGAGGAACTTGCGGAACCGTGGACGCCGCCCGAAGAGGGAAGCGGAACAGAAGGAGACGAAGCAAGCATGACCAACTTTGAGAAAATCACGACCTTCCTTCTTGTTTATTTCGACCGAAGAGTTGGAGCTGCTTGTGTAGGTGTCCTCCTGCGTAACCAGTACGGACACGCGGACCTTTGAATCTTCAAAACCGTATCTGTTTTCCTTGAAAAGTGAGGACATTTCCACAAATACCAATTCTTTAGAATCGGTAAACAGAACATTCCCAAGAGGATAGGACGAATCAAAGTCGTACTCGTTGGCCTCGCAGGTGATATACGAATCCACATCAAGGTCACTATTGCGCAGCCAGTGGATTTCGCTATCGTCCAAGGCGCTTACATCCAGCGTAATGACGGTGAAAAGGCTGTAGGAATAATTCGTACAATTTTGGTAAAACGCAACGCTGGTCAGCGATATGGACTTGTCGTTGTATGGGACGGAGGCGGGAAGCTCTGACACGCTAACCGTTTTCCTCCCGTCGGATTCAATGACGAAGTTGCCGTTCTCGTCCTCGTAACTTTTGTGGCGCGGGCCGGAATCTGCACAGGAAGAGCAGACGAGCAAGCACAGCGCAAGGAAAGCCACCGCTATCGTTCTTTTTGCCATAAAAACCAGCTCCTTTATTTGGCGTGTATGGGGCAGAATATGTGTGGTATTACCACAAGTGGGATATTGCCACAATGATACACCGTTGATGTGGTAATGCCAAACAAAATTCTTTAATACACCACACATTTTCGGAGGTGGAATTGTGAAAGCGTTCAACTACAATGGACAGCGGAATGTATCGGGCGAGAGAATCCGG
>JAAWNI010000152.1 GCA_022798855.1 Lawsonibacter sp.
GTAATACCCGCCCGTCCGGAAGGGCTGTGCCGCGTCACCTTGCGGGCGGATGATATCCGCCCCTACTGAGTGTTACGCATTTTGACGATTGCTATAGACGCTTCCATAGCCCAGGGATACGCCCGCCTTACAAGTTCAGGAAATCATCCAATCCCCGCGCCCCATTTGACAACCCGGTTTTTGCCGTGGTAGTATATAAAAGTAAAGAAGGGAGGGGAGCCTGTTGGAAAACTATTTCAAGTCGCCGCACCTGGCGGGTTATCTGGATGTCTCTGACATCCCCCGCAAACGGCAGAATTTGCGCTATCTGGCTCCGGACGGGAGCGAAAGGCCCTTTGACCTGTACTACCCAGACCGGGGGGAGGGCCCCTTCCCCCTGATTGTCAACATCTGCGGCGGCGGCTGGTACTACGGCAATCCCACCTCAATCCACCTGGGGCGGGCCCTCCACTGTTCGGTGGCCCGGGGGTACGCCTTCGCCAGCCTGGCCTGCACAAGCAGCGGGGAGAAGAAGTTCCCCTACCAGATACAGGAGGCCAGGCAGGCCCTGCGCCATCTCCGCCGCCGGGCCGGGGAGCTGAACCTTGACCCGGATTTCTTCGCCCTTTGGAGCTCCTCCTCCGGGGGGCACCTGTCCCTGCTGGCCGCCCTGACCCGGGGCGACCCCTATTTCGACGCCCAGCCGGACAGCGAAATCTCCGACCAGATCTCGGCGGTGGCGGCTGTCTACCCCTGCTGCCGCCTGGACGCCACGGTGGAGGACTACCGGGCCATCGGCCTGGAGCCGGCCAATTTCCGCTCCGGACCGGACTGCGCGGAGTCCATCTTTCTAGGGGCGCTGGCGGAGGACAGCCCAGAGCTGTGCCGTCTGGCCGCCCCCATCACCCACGTCCGCCCCGACGGCCCGCCCCTGTTCCTGCTCCACGGGGCGGCGGACGCCGTCGTCCCCTACACCTTCACCCAGGAGCTGGCCCAGCGGTATGGAGCGGTGGCGGGGGAGGACCGGGTCCAAATCCACATCGTCCCCGGGGCCGGACACAGCGCCCCCTGCTTCAAATCGGAGGAGGCCTGCCACGCCATCCTGGACTTCATCGACTCCGTGCGGGAGGGGGGCTTGGGTACTTGAAGGCCCCGGTTCTGCACCAAAGGCCCCCTTGCTAAAGGGGGCTGGCAGCGGCGTAAGCCGCTGACTGGGGGATTCCGGTATATTTGGAAGCTCTCCTGTAAACGGAATCCCCCCGCCACTTCGCGGCCTCCCCTACCCCCTCTGGCCTTCGGCCATCTCCCCCTGACAGGGGGAGTCGGCCCCCCTTTGACAAGGGGGGCTTGGGTGCTTGAAGGCCCCGGTTTTGCTCCAAAGGCCCCCTTGTTAAAGGGGGCTGGCAGCGGCGTAAGCCGCTGACTGGGGGATTCTTTTACCCTGAGCTGTTTCAGGTCATAGAATTCCCCCACTACCTGAGAACGGCGCGCCGGGGTCGTCGCGCCCTACAGATTTTCTGTGAACGGAATCCCCCACTCCCTATGGGGGATTCCTTGCTTTGAAGCGGCTCAACATATTAGGAATTTTAGTCCCCTCGGCCGTCCCTTGGCTCCCTCTTTGAGGGAGCTGGCACCGCCGCAGGCGGTGACTGAGGGAGTAAAACAGCATTTCCCCATCACCCCCCGCCACGGCTGTGACCTGCCGCCCCCTCCCAGAGGGGGGGCGCCTTAGCTCCCCCCTGGGGGAGCTGGCAGCCCGAAGGGCTGACTGAGAGGGCCTTCCCTTAGCCTTCGAAGGATTGCCCGGATGGCGGGATATTCTTCTGGCCGTTGTGATTGGCCCGGTACTCTCTGGGCAGCATTTGGAAGAACGCCTTGAAGGCGGTGGTAAACTTGCTCTGGCTGTCGTAGCCCACCGCCTGGGCCACCTCCGCGATGCTCATGTCGGACTCCCGGAGGAGCTTGGCGGCCTGTTCCATGCGGTGCTCTTTGATGTGGGCGGCGATGGAGGTGCCGTACACCGCCTTGAAGGCGGCCTTCAAGGTGGTGGGGTTGATGAGGTATTTCCGGGAGAGCTCCTCAATGGTGACGCGTGTCTCCATATTCCTTAACAGGCTGTCGTGTATCTCCCGGACGGCCTCGATCTGGCTGGGCTGGTACTCCGCCGGGTTCCTCCCGGGCTCCCGCTCCGGGCAGGTGATGCTCATGATCTGCTCGATCATCTGGTGGAGCAAACGGCTCTGTTCGGTGGCGGCGGCCCGGTAGTAGACCTCCTTCCCCATGCGGCGGGAGACGATCAGGCCGCTGTTTTTCAAGGCCCGGAGGTGGTGGGACACCGCCGGGCTGGACATCCCCATCATGGCGGAGATGTTGAGGACGCACTCCTCGCAGTGGCACAGGAGCCAGAAAACCCGTATCCTGGTGGCGTCGTCCAGCAGCTTAAACACCTCCGCTACCCGCTGAAAGTGGTCCACCCGGTCCAGCTGCTCCTGCAGCAGCGCCAGATTTCCCCCCCCGCCGTGGCGGTGGGGGAGTTTTATTTTTTCCATAGGCCCTCCTCCTCTCCTCCCCTTTCGCCCAAACGGAAATACTTTTCGCCCATTTGGAAGGGAATGACCTGGGGCTATTGACTTAGGCCGCTGGCCGGATTATACTACGGCCAGAATGATTAAGCAAGCGTTTAATCATTGAATCCAAAGATTTATTTTATGAAGGAGGCCCACCCCTATGAAAAAGACCTATAAGATCGAAGTGGACTGCGCCAACTGCGCCAACAAGATGGAGGACGCCGCCCGGAAAACCGCCGGCGTACAGACCGCCGCCGTCAACTTCATGACCCAGAAGATTATCGTGGAGTTTGACGAGGGCCGGGAGCCCAAGGCGGTCATGGAGGAGGTCCGGGCGGCCTGCAAAAGGGTGGAGCCGGACTGTGAAATATTCCTGTAACGGGGAGGGAGGTTCCATATGCAGGAGCTTGTTGTAAACGGGCTGCTGGCCTTTGTGGCCTTGTCCGCGGCCGGGGGGCGCCTGGCCGCAGCCGTCCGCCCCGGCGGCATGACGGGCAGGCAGAGGAAAATGCTGACCCGCATCCTCCTGGCCGCCGCCCTGCTGCTGGGGCTCCAGTTCCTCCCGGCGGAAGCCTTCGCCCAGCTGGACGGCTGGCTGTTCCCCGGGGCGGGGCGGTGGATCCGGTTCGGGCTGTATCTGGCCGACTACTTCATCATCGGGTATGACATCCTGAAAAAGGCGGCCAAGGGCATTTTGAACCGGCAGGTGTTCGACGAGAATTTCCTCATGGCGGTGGCTACCGTGGGGGCCATGGCCCTGGCCATCTACGAGAACGGGGACTATCTGGAAGCCATCGCCGTCATGCTGTTCTATCAGGTGGGCGAGTGGTTCCAGAGCTATGCCGTGGGCAAGAGCCGCCGGAGCATCAGCGATTTGATGGACATCCGGCCCGACTACGCCAACGTGGAGCGGGAGGGCCGGCTGGAGCGGGTGGACCCCGACGAGGTGGAGGTGGGGTCCGTGATCCTGGTCCAGCCCGGTGAGAAGGTGCCCATCGACGGCGTGGTGGCGGAGGGAAGCTCCAGCCTGAACACCAGCGCCCTCACCGGCGAGAGCCTGCCCCGGGAGGTCCAGGCGGGGGGCGAGGTCATCAGCGGCTGCGTCAACATGACCGGCGTGCTGAAAATTCGGACCACGAAGGAGTTTGGGGAGTCCACGGTGTCTAAAATTCTGGACCTGGTGGAGAACGCCAGCTCCCGCAAGTCCAAGTCGGAGGACTTCATCTCGAAATTCGCCAGGATTTACACCCCCGCCGTCTGTTACAGCGCCCTGGCCCTGGCCATCCTGCCCCCGCTGGCCAGTATGCTGGCCCTGGGCCAGCCCGCCGGGTGGGGGGTCTGGCTCTACCGGGCCCTGACCTTCCTGGTCATCAGCTGCCCCTGCGCCCTGGTCATCAGCATCCCCCTCAGCTTTTTCGCCGGCATCGGCGGGGCCAGCCGGGAGGGAATCCTGGTGAAGGGCTCCAACTACCTGGAGATCCTGTCCAAAACCAAGGTGGTGGTCTTTGACAAGACGGGCACCCTGACCCAGGGGGTCTTTGAGGTGAGCGGCATCCACCACAGCCAGATGGAGGAGGAAGCCCTTTTGGAGTTCGCCGCCCTGGCGGAGAGCGCGTCCTCCCACCCCATCAGCAAGAGCCTTCGGCGGGCCTGCGGCAAGGAGCTTGACCGCTCCCGAGCTGCCGGTATCCAGGAGATCGGCGGCAACGGCGTGACCGCCAAGGTGGACGGGGTAATGGTGGCCGCCGGCAACGCCAGGCTGATGAAGCGGCTGAACATCCCCTATCAGGACTGCGGCCAGACGGGCACCATCGTCCATGTGGCGGTGGACGGCAAATACGCCGGGCACATCGTGATCTCTGACATGGTGAAGCCGAACGCCAAGAGGGCGGTCGGGGCGCTGCGGACGGCGGGCGTGGAGAAGACGGTGATGCTCACCGGCGACGCCCGGAAGGTGGCCGAGCAGACGGCCGCCGGCCTGGGCATCGACCAGGTGTTCAGCGAGCTCCTCCCGGCGGATAAGGTGTCCAAGGTGGAGCAGCTGCTGGAGGCCCAGTCGGGCAAAGGGAAGCTGGCCTTCGTGGGGGACGGAATCAACGACGCCCCCGTCCTCTCCCGGGCCGACATCGGCATCGCTATGGGGGCCATGGGGTCCGACGCGGCCATCGAAGCGGCGGACATCGTCCTGATGGACGACGACCCCATGAAAATCGCCAAGGCCATCCGAATCTCCCGGAAATGCCTGGGGATCGTCTACCAGAATATCGCCATGGCCCTGGGCGTCAAGTTTGCCTGCCTGGCCCTGGGGGCTGTGGGGGTGGCCAATATGTACCTGGCCATCTTCGCCGACGTGGGCGTGATGGTTCTGGCGGTGCTCAACGCCATCCGCTGCCTGTTTGTAAAAAAATTGTGAAAGAAACCGGCCCCCATATGGTAGCTACTCATAAAACAGTATCAATCAACAAACTGAAATAGGGTAACTGCTATACAGGGTGCAGAAAAAGACAAGTAAGAAACAAACCGTTTCTTACCTGTCTTTTTCATTTTGTTACGCAATAGAACGCCGTTTTTGAAGGCAGACATATGAATACAGGTTCTTAGTCGCTGTTTGAAAAATGGAAATGTGCCCAACGGCGAGAAATTTTCTTGCCAGACGACGACAATTTGACGTATGTGGTGAAGCACTAAAAGCTCCACCACCTTTTCCACCACTGAATTGATTATGTATGACCATTTTTGAACAGTCAAAGGGTGGAGCACAAAAAATGAAACCCGCCGAAAGTCCTTGAAACACAAGGGTAAAAGGTGATAGGGAACTATTTCCGCAGAGGGCGGCGTGATCGCACGATCACGCCGTCTTTCTGCGTCCATAGGTAGTTTCGCTGATAACAG
>JAAWNI010000153.1 GCA_022798855.1 Lawsonibacter sp.
GCTGGTCTACCGCACCAAGCAGTACGGCGACAGCGTGCGCACCTTCTGCATGAACCCCTACGGCCACGTGGTGGCCGAGAACGTGGAGGGCATCAACACGGTGAACGGCCACTCCTACGCCGACCCCGCCCTGCGCAGCGAGAACACCAACTTCGCCCTGCTGGTCAGCAACCGCTTCACCAAGCCCTTCAACGAGCCCTACCGCTACGGCAAGCACGTGGCCTCCCTGTCCAACATGCTGGCCGGCGGGGTGCTGGTCCAGCGGTTCGGCGACCTGGTAGGGGGCAGGCGCACCAACGAGCACCGGATGGGCAAGTCCACCGTCCGGCCCACCCTCACCGCCGCCGTCCCGGGGGACCTGTCCCTCACCCTGCCCAAGCGGCAGCTGGACGACCTCATCGAGATGATCTACCAGCTGGACAAGCTGGCCCCCGGCACCGCCAACTACGACACCCTGCTCTACGGCGCCGAGGTGAAGTTCTACTCCGCCCGCCTCCAGCTCACCCCGGACCTGGAGACGGCCCTGCCCAACTTCTTCGCCGCCGGCGACGGCGCGGGGGTCACCCGGGGCCTGGCCCAGGCCGGGGCGTCGGGGGTCCAGGCAGCGAGGGCCGTGTGTAAGCGGCTGGAGAAATGATATACAAGCGTGCGGCGGCGGTGCTGGGGTCCGTCCTGTTCTGCCCTGCTGTCTTTCTCCTGCTCTGGACGGCCCGCATAGACGGAGGAGCATTCCTCCTGCTGTTCGGTTATCCCCTGGTGACCGCCGCCTATTTTATTGCCGCCGGCGGGGTATTTCAAAAAAAGCTGGGCCTGCGGCGGGGGGCTCTGTGCCTGTGGATGGCCCTGATGGGATATGCCCTGTGCTGGGTGTTCCTGTTGTTTTGGCAGCCGGACCTGCTCCAAGACTGGGGCATTGTCTTCTCTGTGTTTCTCCTGTTGGGCGCCGTGCAGGTCCCGGTGTGGCTGGCCGTCTGGCTGGGGCTGTGGGTGGTAAGCCTGGTCCGCAGCCCGGAGGCTAGGGACCGGGCCAAAAAGCGGGGCAAAATGCTCCTGAACGGTCTGTTTTGCCTGGCGGTGTTCACACCAATTATGCTAATTGCCCTTAGTGTCAAGACCTGGCTGGCCATCAAACCGCCGGAAGCCTACGCCGACCAGGGGGTCTATGCCTTTACCGCCGTGGACTATGAGCTGATTTGGGAGAAGCGCACACGCCACCACCACACTACCGGTTCCAACCGCATCACCACCTATTACGTCCCATTCTACTGGGTCACCTACGAGACGGCGGACGGCCGCTGGCAGTGGCAGGACAACAAGCCCACCCAGGATATTGGCAAACAGGCCGTCCGGGAGGGGGAGACGGTGGAGCGCCGGGTCCTCGCCCTGGTGGACGAGGAGGGCTACATCACCATAGACGGCGCAAAAACCGTCCAGGGCTATGTGGACGGCCAGAAGCTGTCCTGCGGAGTGCTGATTGGCGGTTCGCTGGCGGTGCTGGCTCTGGAGGGCGGCGTCTATGTCCTCTGGCGGCGGAATAAGAGGCTGTAAGGCCGCACCCTTATACGAGCCGCCCCAGCTCCAGGCCAATGGATAGCCCCGCCCGAAGGGTGGCTCGTTCATGGTTAAAGTCTATAGTAAGCAGTTCGCTGCGCAGCTGTTCCAGGTACTGATCCGCTTCCGGGCTCGGGGCCCTTAATTGTTCGACGAGCCGATCCACTTTGTGCCAGGCGGTCCGTGTCTGTGCGGCGGTTTCCCGTTGGAAGCGGGGAATCAGGTTTTCAGCGGCGTATAGGGTGAGCGCGTCTAACAGTGTTTCCATTACAATCCCTCCGTTTCGCACATTTATGCACACACCATTATAGCTGCACATTTGTGCAAAGCCAAGAGGAGTGAAGCAATTTGTCAATTTTTTCTGAAAGGCTCTTCCTTCTTAGGTCAGAAAACAATCTATCCCAAAAAAACTGTGCAAAAGAAATTCAAATCAGCGCCCGTGCATACGCGTACTATGAATCCGGTGAACGTGAGCCACAGTTGTCCGTCGCCGCGCGAATTGCCGATTTTTACAGTGTTTCTCTGGATTACCTGGCGGGAAGGACAGACACGCCGTAGGGGGCCTTGGCCGCCCTTACATACAAAAGGAGGATTTCGTATGAACACACAAGTCAATAAAGATGTGAAGGCCATACAGGAGCTGCTTTCCAAAAAGGAGTATCAAGCCGTTTATGGCCAGTACGCTCCCATGCTCCAGGACATGCTCTTTGTTCAGAGTTTTGAGGAGTGGCTGGATTTCATTCAGCAGGAGGGCGCACTGGAGGAGGAGCCGCTGCGGCTGTATCTGTCGGCGTGGCGGGGCTCGTGCCTGCTGTTGGGCTGCTATGAGGGCGAAGCTTCCCAAAAAGTGCTGGGTTGGCTCAAGGGCAGGATTCCAGAAGCGTTGTTGGAAAAGCTGAGCGGTTTACCGCCCATTGTCATCGATGTGGATGAGCTGGACGGAACACTGGAAAAGCAGCTCGCCCCATATCAGGACCTTTTGACCCAAGCAGGATTTTCGTTCCATATTGACTTTGAGGATACCTACTGCGCGGGGACCTATTTCCTGTGGGTTGGGATACAGTGAATCGTGAAAAGCCGGCCTGCGGCCGCCCCTATATACGAAAGGAGTTTTTATGCGCCCCTGGTTCACCACCGAACAGCTTGCCCCCGGCACCTGGGTGATCAGCGAATACCGCCACTGGGAGGAGACGCACTGTTACCTCCTCACCGGTGCGGACCGCGCCCTGCTCATCGACACCGGGCTGGGGCTTTGCAACATTTACGAGGAGGTCCGGCGGCTGACGGACAAGCCCGCCACCGCCATAGCCACCCACATCCACTGGGACCACATCGGCGGGCACAAATACTTCCCCGACTTCTACGCCCACGAAGCGGAGCTGCCCTGGCTCCAGGGGGAATTTCCCCTGTCCATAGAGACGGTCCGGGAGATGGTGCTGGACCGGTGTGAAGCGCCGGAGGGCTTTGACGCAACTACTTACCAGATGTTCCAGGGCACACCCACCCGTATTTTAAAGGGCGGGGAAGTGCTGGACCTGGGCGGGCGGGCTGTCCAAGCCCTCCACACGCCGGGCCACTCCCCGGGGCACCTGTGCTTCTGGGAGGAGGAGCGGGGCGCGCTGTACACCGGCGACCTGGTCTATCTGGACACCCTGTTCGCCTACTACCCCTCCACCGACCCGGAAGCCTATCTGGACTCCCTGGAGCTGATTGCCGCCCTCCCGGCCCGGCGGGTGCTGCCCGCCCACCACTCCCTGGAGGTCCCGGCCGATACCCCGGCCCAGATGCGGGACGCCCTCCGGCAACTGAAAGCGGAGGGCAAGCTCCATCACGGCGCAGGCGTCTTCCAATATGAGGGCTGGGGCATCTGGCTCTAAGCATCTCACGACGGCCCTCCTGCAAAATCCCGATGAGGCCGGCCAGAATTTTCCAGGCCGCCCTTCTCGTGGGGAAATTATTTTGTCACCCTCTATGCAGTTTTTTATCCACTTTTTCCACAGGACTTTCCACAGGCCTTTTCCCTGAGCCAGAGGGCTTTTCCACATTGTCCACAGAGTTATCCACATCGCTGATGTTAGTTTTCCGGCTGTGAATATTCATTTACAGGTTTCCATAACATCTGTCAAGGCTGAATTTTACACAAAATTTTTCAGGGGCGGTTTTCGCAGGAAAAAGTGAAAATTCCGCCGCAGCTTGAAAGGAGCGTCCCCCCATGCCCCTCCAGACCGACACCATCGCCGCCATCTCCACCCCCTCCGGGCCGGGGGCCATCGGCATCCTGCGCCTGTCCGGGCCGGGGGCGGCACTCGCCGCCGAGAAGTGCTTCAAGCCCTTGGGGCGCAAGGGCTTGCGGGAACACGCCCCCCGGGCGCTGGTCTACGGCGACCTGCTGGACAGCGGGGGCCGGCCCATCGACCGGGTGCTGTGCACCTACAGCCTGGGGCCCTCCAGCTACACCGGGGAGGACACGGCGGAGTTCCACTGCCACGGCTCCCCCATGGTGCTGGCCCTGGGGCTGGAAGCCCTCTTCGCCGCCGGGGCGCGGCAGGCCCGGGCGGGGGAGTTCACCAGAAGGGCCTTTCTCAACGGCCGGCTGGACCTGGCCCAGGCCGAAGCGGTGGGGGACCTCCTCTCCGCCCAGAGCCGGGAGGGGGCCCGCCACGCGGCGGGCCAGCTGGCGGGGGCGCTGTCCAAAAAAATTGGGGACATCTACTCCGCCCTGGTGGACGTGATGGCCCACTTCCACGCCGTGCTGGACTACCCCGACGAGGACATCGACCCCTTCCGCGTGGAACAGCTGGACGGGGCCCTAGCCGGCCAGGAGGGGGAGCTGAATGCTTTACTGGCCTCCTGCGGCCGGGGGAAGCTGCTGCGGGAGGGGGTGCCCTGCGCTATCGTGGGCCGTCCCAATGCGGGCAAGTCCTCCCTGCTCAACGCTATGCTGGGCTGGGACCGGGCCATCGTCACCGACATCCCCGGCACCACCCGGGACACGGTGGAGGAGCGGTGCGAGCTGGGGGGCGTGCCCCTGCGGCTCATCGACACCGCCGGACTGCGGGACACGTCTGACCCGGTGGAAAAGCTGGGGGTGGAGCGCTCCCGAAAGGCCATGGAGGAGGCGGGGCTGATTTTGGTGCTGTGGGACCAGAGCCAGCCCACCACGGAGGAGGACGCCGCCCTGCTTGTGGAAGCGATGGCCCTGGCCCCCACCATTCTGGTCGTCAGCAAATGCGATTTGCCCTCCGCCCCTGTTCCAGTGTTAAATTTTGAGCTTCCCCCCCAGGTGTGTGTCAGCGTGAAGCAGGACCCACACAGGGCCGTTTTCGAGCTGGGGGAGGAAATCGCCGCTCTTTTTCCCAAGGACAACGCCGCCCCCTATGGCCAGCTGCTCACCAACGCCCGGCAGGAGGAAGCCGCGTCCCGGGCCAGGGAAGCGGTCCGCCGGGCCAGGGAAGCCCTGCAGGCCGGCGTCACCCCCGACGCCCTCCTCACCGACGTGGAGGAAGCCCTGTCCGCCCTGGGGGAGCTGACGGGCCAGAGCGTCCGGGAGGACGTCACCGACCGGATCTTCTCCAAATTCTGCGTCGGGAAATAGCGGGCGGCCCCTGAAAACCGTCATGATGGGGCAAGGGGAGCGTCCCATTCGCAGATTTTTAGAGCCTGTTTAATATCTCAAGGTATGCCGAATGACAAGGAATTTTGCCGTCAGGCAAGGCAAATTTTCGCAGGAATACTGGATGTATTGCAAGAAAATTTAACGCGGTATGACGGCAAAAGGCCCGTCAAGCGGCGTGCTGAGAGATATTAAACAGGCTC
>JAAWNI010000154.1 GCA_022798855.1 Lawsonibacter sp.
CCGTTCCCTCCATTTTTGGTTCATGGCCTAATTATATTCTCTGATATATCCCATAATCCGGGCTTTTCCTCTGGCTGATTAAAAGGGATAACCACATTTTAAAATAAGGATCTGATATCATGGAGCCACAAACTCATCCCGCCGCCGAGCGGCTGCTTCCGGTGGCCCTGCTCACCATCTCCGGCGGGCTTCAGGACACCTACACCTACCTGCGCCGGGGCAAGGTCTTCGCCAACGCCCAGACGGGCAATATCGTCCTGCTGGGGCAGAGCCTGTTCGACGGGGACTGGAGCCGGGCCGCCCGCTACCTCCTCCCCGTGCTGGCCTTCGCCCTGGGGGTGGCGGCGGCGGAGCGTCTTCGTGTCCGCCTGGGCGGGCCGCGCTGGCAGCGGGGCGTGCTGCTCTGGGAGATCCTCCTGCTGTTCCTGGTGGGCTTCATCCCCCACTCCCTGGACCAGCTGGCCAACGCCCTGGTTTCCTTCTCCTGCGCCATGCAGGTACAGGCCTTTCGAAAAATGGAGGGCTTCGTCTTCGCCAGCACCATGTGCATCGGCAACCTGCGGGGCGGTGTGGAGTCCCTGTGTGCCTTCCTGCGCACCGGCGACAGCCAGGAGCGGCGGAAGGCCCGGCTCTATTTCTTTGTCATCGTCCTGTTCGCCCTGGGGGCCGAAGCCGGCAGCCTGGCCGTGGAGCTGCTGGACCTGCCCGCCATCTGGCTGTCCTGCCTTCTGCTGGCCCTAAGCCTTGCGTCTCAGCGGAACACCTTTTCCAGCTCCAAATAGCAGCCCTCCAGGCTGTTGACCTTGATGATATCCTGGGCGGTGCGCACATCGGCCACCCGGTACACCCCCTCCTCCAGGAGCATAACCTGCACGGTCTTGTCCTCCGGGTTGACGATCCAGTACTCCCGGACCCCCGCCCGCTGGTACAGGTTCAGCTTTGTCAGCCGGTCGTGGCGCTGGGTGGAGGGGGAGAGGATCTCAATGACCATGTCGGGCGCGCCCTTGCAGCCCTGGTCGTCCAGCTTGCTGTGGTCGCAGATCAGGGACAGGTCTGGCTCCACCACAGTGTCCACATCCTCCGGGCCGTCCCCCTCCCTCTCGAAAAGGCGGACGCCGAAGGGGGCGGGATAGATCCGGCACTTCTTCCCCTCCAGAAAGTTGGCAAGCTGCCGGGTCAGCTCGGTCAAAATCTCCTGGTGCCTCCGAGACGGCGGCGCCATCAGCACCGGGGCCCCGTAGAGCAGCTCGATCCGCTCATTCTCGTCCCACGCCAGATAATCCACATAGGTATACGTTTCTTCCTTTGGCAGAGCCATAACGCTCCCTCCCCACATCTCAATCGTCAAGCAAATTCAGCCTGCTCTATATATTATACCACATTCCTGTGAAACCGCAAAGAAAAAGTCCGCCTTCCGGCGGACTTTTTTCCTGGCTTGATTACTGCTCGCGCATCTTGGCGAAGCAGTCGCTGCAATAGACGGGACGGTCAGACTTGGGCTCGAAGGGAACCTTCGCCTCGCCGCCGCAGGAGGCGCACACGGCGGTGAAATACTCACGGGGGCCGCGGGCGGCGTTCTTACGGGCGTCGCGGCAGGGCTTGCAGCGCTGGGGCTCGTTCTGGAAGCCGCGCTCAGCGTAGAACTCCTGCTCACCGGCGGAAAAGACGAACTCGTTCCCGCACTCTTTACATACCAGCATCTTGTCTTCGTACATTGGATTTTCCCTCTCTTTGACTTTTTGCCTGGCCTTTGGCCTAGGCGTGTGATATTGCGATCAGCTTTCGCTGGATACGCCGGAAGAAACTTACTGGGCCGTTTTACGGCGGATGCGCTGAATCGCGTTGTCCACCGACTTCTGTGAGCGGCCCACCCGCTGGGCGATCTCTCCACAGGACAGCCCGCTCAGGTAGGGGGGTAATATCTGCGCTTCAAACTTGGATAACCGGCCCTTGAGCGCCTCCAGGCGCTCCTTCAGTTCCTCTCTGCCGATGACCACGTCCTCCGGGCTTTCGGCGCTGGAAAACAAATACGCGTTGGTTCCGTCAAAAAGAGGGGGCTCGTAGGAAATACTGTGATTGAGCGGCGCGTGCTTGCCGCCCTGGGCCGCCCGGACGGCGGTGAGCAGGCGGCTGCGGACACATACCTCCGCGAAGGTACGGAAGGCTGCGTCCCGCTCCGAGTCAAAGCCGCGGATGGCGGTAAGCAGGCCCAGCATCCCCTCTTGGATCAGGTCCTCACTGTCTCCCCCGGCCAAAAAGAGGGGACGGGCGCAGGCCCGAACCAGCCAGCCATACCGGCACACCAGTTCAGTCTCCGCCTGGGGATCGCCCCCGGCCACACGCAGGCACAGTTCCTCATCAGAGGGGTTTTTCAGCTTCTGTTCCATACTATTATCTCGGTTCCTAATCATAATAAACAAAATGTTCAGATTTGTCAAGGCTTTTCCCAAAATAATTTGTTTATATTTTCCAGTCTTCCAGTTTTTGGGCAAAACCCCGGCAATCTGATCATAATTCCGGGATCAAACCGGCCAGGCGCTGGGCAGTTTCCTGAGCGGCCTCCTGGGTTTTGGCCTCCACCATCACCCGCATCAGGGCCTCGGTGCCCGAGGGGCGCACCAGGACCCGGCCTTCGCCGGCCAGGGCCTCCTCCTCCCGCTGGACGGCCTGGGCCAGCAGGGGGCTGGCCATGGCGGCCTTCTTCACGTCGTTGTCGGCCACGGGGACGTTGATGAGCACCTGGGGGTACCGGGGGCAGGCGCTGAACACCTCGCTGGCCTTTTTGCCGCTCTCTTTGAGGAGGGCGAGGATTTTCAGGGCGGTGAGCTGGCCGTCGCCGGTGGTGGCGTGCTCCAGGAAGATCATGTGCCCCGACTGCTCGCCCCCCAGGGCGTACCCCTTCTCCAGCATCCGCTCCAGCACGTTCCGGTCCCCCACGTCGGTGCACTCCAGCTCCATGCCGTGCTCCTTGGCGTAGATGTGGAAGCCCAGGTTGGACATAACGGTGGCCACCACCGTGCCGCCGGGGAGCTGGCCCTTGCTCTTCATGTCCAGGCCGCAGGCCGCCATGATCTGGTCGCCGTCGATGAGATTGCCCAGCTCATCCACCGCCAGGCACCGGTCCGCGTCCCCGTCGAAGGCGATGCCCATGTCGTAGTGGCCCGCCTTCACCATGGCGGCCAGGGCGTCCATGTGGGTGGAGCCGCATTGGTCGTTGATGTTCACCCCGTCGGGGTCGGCGTTGATTACGTCGGTGCGCAGCTTGGAGAACCGGTCGAAGAGCCGGGCGGCGGTGGCCGAAGCGGCGCCGTTGGCGCAGTCCACCAGGATGCGCAGGCCCCCCAGGGTGGAGTCGATGGTGGACTCCAGATGGTCGATGTAGTCCTCGCTGGCCTTGGGGGCCGAGTAGCTCACCTTGCCGATGTCCGCCCCCGTCTTCATGGGCACGTTGTTGGAGCCAAAGAGGACGATGTCCTCGATCTTCTCCTCCAGCTCGTCGGACAGCTTGAAGCCCTTGCCGTTGAAAATCTTAATGCCGTTGTGCTCGAAAGGGTTGTGGCTGGCGGAGATGACAATGCCGGCGTCGGCCTCCTCGTCCACCGTCACCCAGGCCACGCCCGGCGTGGGCAGGGTGCCCAGGTCCAGCACATCCGCCCCAGCGGTGCACAGCCCGGAGATCAGCGAACCCTTGAGCAGGTCCCCGGAAATGCGGGAGTCCTTGCCGATGGTCACCAGGGGCTTGCCCCCCTTCTTTTTCGCCAGCACCGTGGCCGCCGCTAAGCCCACCTTGTAGGCCAGGTCCGCGTCCAGGCCGGCGTTTACCACGCCCCGAATGCCGTCCGTTCCAAATAATTTGCCCATATGATGCACCTCAAATCTTCATTTTGGTTTCGTTGTTGGTTGCGGGCGGCCCCAGGCCGCTCAGGATTGCCAAAAAAAGCAGGGGGATTCCGTCTACAGGAAATCTGTAGGGCGCGACGACCTCGGCGCGCCGTTCTCCGGCGTCGGAGGATTCCGGCAAACGAAACAGCCCAAAGTAAAAGAATCCCCCAGTCAGCGGCTTACGCCGCTGCCAGCCCCCTTTAACAAGGGGGCCTTTGGAGCAGGACCGGGACATTCAAGCACCCAAGCCCCCCTTGTCAAAGGGGGGTGCCCCCGCAGGGGGCGGGGGGATTCCGGTAAACGAAACAGCCCAAAGTAAAAGAATCCCCCAGTCACGGCTGCGCCGTGCCAGCCCCCTTTAACAAGGGGGCCTTTTTGGTGCTCACCTGTTGACCTCCCGTTTATCGGTACGGCCCAGGAGGTAGTCGATGCTGACGTTAAAATACTCCGCCAGCTGATACAGGCGGGGGACATCCGGATAGCCTTTCCCCTGCTCGTAACACTGATATCCGCCATCTGATAACCCAAAGTCTGTAGCAACTTCATGCTGCTTCAGACCGAACTCTTTTCGGAGCGCCTTCAGGCGGCTGGGAAATTCCTTCATGAAATATCCTCTCCCATCTTGACAAAATAGGGAAATAGAATTATAATCATTTTCGTAGTTTAACTTCTAGAAATTTAACTGTGATTTTAGGAGGTCGTTTCTATGAACACACTGCCATCTCTATTCCTCAACGAAACAGTCATTGAGAACATCGAAGAATTTTGTGCCAGCGACCCGGAACTCGCAAAAACGAAACAGGGCTTTTACAAAATCGCGGGCCAAATCGAGGAGCTGGCCGGCCCCGGCCTGTACGACGCTTTTGAAAAGAGCTTATGGGCCTATCTGAGCCGCACCGCCGACCTCTATTATCTCTATGGGCTGGGCCTTCGTCAAGAGGTTTTGCGTACAATCGGCGCGGGCGGATGATATCCGCCCCTACCGCTTCCCCGCCGCGAAATCGTAGGCTTCCCGGACCCAGGCCATCAGCTCGTCGTCGACCTCCTCTACCGAACCGATGACCAAATGGTGGGTCCACCGGCCGGGGTACGGCTCGGAAGCCTGGTCGACCCGTGGGGAGCCCTCCCGGCGGTTCAGGCCCAGTGTGATGGTGATGTAGGGGTCGGGCCGGTCCTTGGCCCTCCGGGCGGCGAGAAAGGACACCGCCCCGAACACCCGGCGGTTTTTCAGGGTGATCTGGGATTTCTGGGGCTGGATGGCCACCCCCTCCAGCTCGGCCAGCAGGCGCTTTTCAAAGGCTTCATACAGGGGGGCGGCCTGCGGCTTCTGGTTGAAGAAGAACAAGGTATTTTGTTCCATAGGACCTCCTTAGAGCCTGTTTAATATCTCTCAGTACGCCGCTTGACGGGCCTTTTGCCGTCATACCGCGTTAAATTTTCTTGCAATACATCCAGTATTCCTGCGAAAATTTGCCTTGTCTGAC
>JAAWNI010000155.1 GCA_022798855.1 Lawsonibacter sp.
GATGACCTCCCGCATGTTGTGGGGCGGGATGTTGGTGGCCATGCCCACGGCGATGCCGCTGGAGCCGTTCACCAGCAGGTTGGGGAACCGGGAGGGCAGGGTCTTGGGCTCCCGGCGCGTCTCGTCGAAGTTGGGGTCCCAGTCCACCGTGTCCTTCTCGATGTCACGGAGCATCTCGTCGGAGAGCTTGGACATCCTCGCTTCGGTGTAACGGTAGGCCGCCGGGGGGTCGCCGTCGATGGAGCCGAAGTTGCCGTGGCCGTCCACCAGCATGTACCGCATGGAGAAATCCTGGGCCAGGCGGACCAGGGCGTCGTAGACGCTTTGGTCGCCGTGGGGGTGGTAGCGGCCCAGCACGTCGCCCACGCAGGTGGCCGACTTCTTGAAGGGCTTATCCGCCGTGAGGTTGTCCTCATACATGGCGTAGAGGATGCGCCGGTGGACGGGCTTTAACCCGTCCCGCACGTCGGGCAGGGCCCGGCCCACGATGACCGACATGGCGTATTCAATGTAGGAGTTCTCCATCTCCGGCACCAGGGAAGAGGTGATGATCTTTTGGTCCGGGTAGCGGATCTCCTCGGGGTCGTATTGGGGTTTCTTACTCATTTATTGTGTTCCTCACTTTTCAATAAATACCACTCAGTCCTCACTGTCTGGCCGCTGTCCATCGTGGGCTTTCCATTTACATTCTGTAAAATCTAAATCTGTGAATACAGCCTGGAAAGAGGATTCCTCTGGAGAACAGGCATAAACACCAAACTGAATCCTGCTCCCGCCCTTGTGCATGTGGCACACCCGCATCTGCTGAAAACGCACCCCATCAGCGGAGCACTCTAGGCAGTAATCGCTCTCCCGGCGGCTCAGCCGGTACCACATTGATTTCACGCCAGCAGGAATCACCGTGGTAGCCCAATCGGAATATCCATGATTGGTAACCACGCTTCCAAGGTGCTGAAATTCCTCATTTTCATACTCAACAGAGGCCTTCAGCCAGTTTTCACTGTCCAGATACATCACGATTCCACACTGGTCAAAGCGGCATCCGCTCTCCTGAAACTCAGTCTTTACAGAAAAGCTGAAAAATTGTTCTTCCGTCTCCATCTGAAAGACGGGGGCGTTGTCATTGCGGAAGTGATAATAGGTCCTCTGCCACAGGTCTGTATGCGGATTTGTAACCACAGCCAATTTTCCGTCCTCTATTTCAAAGCTGCGAGGCTCTCGTATCCACTGAAAGCTGCTCCAATCCACCATGTTTCACACGCTCCAAACAATATCAGTAATCCAAATTCACCGCGTACCTGGCGTTGCGCTCGATGAACTCCTTCCGGGGCTCCACCTTCTCACCCATGAGGATGGTAAAGGTCTCGTCGGCCCGGACGGCGTCGTCCAGCTCGATGCGCCGCAGGGTGCGCTTCTCCGGGTCCATGGTGGTGTCCCAAAGCTCCTGGGGGTTCATCTCGCCCAGGCCCTTAAAGCGGTTGATCTCCACCTTGGCGTTGGGGTTGTCCCCCCGCATTTCAGCGGAAATGGCGTCGCGCTCCTCCTCAGAGAAGGCCAGCCGGGTGTTCTTGCCCCTTGTCAGCTTGAACAGGGGGGGCACGGCGGAGTAGACATAGCCGTTCTCGATAAGCGGCCGCATGAAGCGGAAGAAGAAGGTGAGCAGCAGGGTGCGGATGTGGGCGCCGTCCACGTCGGCGTCGGCCATGATGATGACCTTGTGGTAGCGCAGCTTATTCAGGTCGAAGTCGTCCCCGATGCCCGCCCCCAGGGCGGTGATCACAGGGGTGAGCTTGTCGTTGCCATAGACCTTGTCGGCCCGGGCCTTCTCCACGTTGAGCATCTTGCCCCACAGGGGGAGGATGGCCTGGAAGCGGCTGTCACGGCCCTGGGTGGCCGAGCCGCCGGCGGAGTCGCCCTCGACGATGTATATTTCTGTCAGCTCCGGGTTGGCTTCGTTGCAGTCCCGCAGCTTGTCGGGCATGGCCGCGCCCCCCAGGGCGGTCTTCCGGCGGATGGACTCCCGGGCTTTCCGGGCGGCCTCACGGGCCCGGTTGGCCATCAGGGCCTTGTCCAGGATGGCCCGGCCCACGGCGGGGTTCTCCTCCAGGTAAATCTCCAGCTTTTCAGACACGATGCTGTTGACCAGGGTGCGCATTTCGCTGTTGCCCAGCTTGGCCTTGGTCTGGCCCTCGAACTGGGCCTCGGTGAGCTTCACCGAGATGACCACCGTCAGCCCCTCCCGGCAGTCCTCACCGGACACCTTCTCGTCGTCCTTGAGCATTTTGATCTTCCGCCCGTAGGCGTTGAGGGCGTTGGTGAGCGCCCGGCGGAAGCCCTCCTCGTGCATGCCGCCCTCTGGGGTGTGGACGTTGTTGGCGAAGGACACCATGACCTCCTGATAGCCGTCGTTGTACTGCATGGCCACCTCGGCCATGGAGTCCTCCCTGGCCCCGGACATATAAATCACGTCGCTGTGGAGGGGGTCCTTGTTCCGGTTGATGAAGGTGGCAAACTCCCGGATGCCCCCCTCATAACACATGTCGTCCTCCTGCTCCTGGCCAGGGCGCAGGTCCACCGTCTGGATGCGCAGGCCGGCGTTGAGGAAGGCCTCCTCCCGCATGCGGGTGTGGAGGGTGTCGTAGCTGTACTCCAGCGTCTCGAACATCTCCGGGTCGGGCTTGAAGGTGACGGTGGTGCCGGTGTGGTCGGTCTTGCCCACCACCCGCATTTCCTGGGTGATCTTGCCCCGGGCGAACTTCATCTCATAGATTTCCCCGTTTTTGTGGACCTGGACCTCCAGCCACTCGGACAGAGCGTTGACAACAGACGCGCCCACCCCGTGGAGCCCGCCCGACACCTTATAGCCGCCGCCGCCGAATTTGCCGCCGGCGTGGAGGATGGTAAACACCACCTCCAGGGCGGGTTTACCGGTCTGGGGCTGAATGTCAACCGGGATGCCCCGGCCGTTGTCGGTGACGGTGACGGTGTTGCCCGGGTTGATGGTGACGGTGATGTCGGTACAGTGGCCGGCCAGGGCCTCGTCGATGGAGTTGTCCACGATCTCATATACCAAATGGTGCAGGCCCGACTCCGAGGTGGAGCCGATATACATGCCCGGCCGCTTGCGCACCGCTTCCAGGCCCTCCAGGACCTGGATCTCTGACCCGCCGTACTCGTGGTCGGTCTGGGTGGTGTTCAGCTCGTTCAGCTGGTTCAGTTCTTCTGACATGCTGTGAAACCTCCTAAATCAAAGGGAACTTGTTCACGCCCCGCTGGGGGCGGCGGTAAATGTGATGGTGGCGGCCACGCCGGCATCGCAGTTGGAGCTTCGGAAGTCCTCATTCAGAACCGTCTGGGCCGCCGCGTCCTTCCAGCCCAGCTCGATAAACAAAAACTGCTCTTTCCCCGGCTCGATGATTACAACCTGGTCCGCCGTATTCAGCGCCATCCTCCCGGTGGCGGCGCACTCCTTCAGATGGGTGTTATACTTGACGGAATACTTGGTATGCCCAGAGGAATCCAACTGGTAGAAATTACAGCCGTCCTCCAGCAGCTGGACCCCCACCTGGCCCCGGTTGTCCTCGATCTTGCCGCTGATCTCCCCGCTGCTCACCCACTCGCCGTTGGACAGCACCCACACGTTCATGGAGTAGCCGGTTATGGTGCTGTCCACCGCGAAATCATAAAAACCGCCTTTCAGGTCCAGCAGCTTCAGCACGTCCTCCGTGTCCTGGGAAAACCTGGTCTGGGAGATGGTCATGGTGGCCGCGGCGCTCCCCCCCTGGTTCTGGTCCTCCGGCGGCGGCATCTGCTTCTTCCCGCAGGCGGACAGCAGAAGCACCGCCGCCGCTAAAAGCGCTGTCAATCGTTTCATCGTGTCTCCTCTCTCTCTGAACGGCCGGACCTTTAGTCCAACTCCTCCTCGTCCTCTACCTCGTGCATACCGCCCTCGGAGCCCTCTCCCCCCATCAGCTCGGTGGTCCGCATCCGGCGCTTGTCCTTGGCGGCTTCCACGTTTTGGTGGATCTGCTCCTTGACCTCTCTGGGGCGCTTCACATTTTTCAGGTCCAGGTGGGGGACGCTCTTGTCCGAGGACACCACGCAGACCGTGCCCACCCCGAAGATCCGCTGCCCCAGCGTCATGTTCAGCTGCAAGTCCCGCACCCGGTAGAGCAGCACCTCGTCGGATTTGATATTGAAGAAGCCTGTCTCGCAGAAAAGCCGGTCCCCGCTGAGCCGGTACCGGGTGAAGGACAGGGGCAGCCCCAGATGGCGCTTGCGGTCCTTCCACAGATATTCGATGGGTTCCATAGATTATCCTCCTTTTTCCCCTCTCTGAGGGAGCTGTCAGCCGCAAGGTTGGCTGAGGGAGTTTCCTGTGGACCGGCTCCCCCCGCCACGGCTCCGCCGTGCCACCCCCCTCCAGGAGGGGGGCTTTTTTCCTATTCGATTCCGCCCCTCCCCGCCCGGGCGGCCAGGGTGGCGGAGGACATGGGGGAGATGTAGACCACCGGCTCCCCCCAGCGGCTGTCCACCAGGACGAAGGACCGGGGCAGGTCCTCGGTGAGCCAGATGGCCCGGCCCTCCGACTCCGCCCGCTGCAAAAACTCCCGGGTCTTATAGGCCCAGCTGGCGTTGTCCAGGTCGCAGATGGCCAGAATGTCCCGGTCTGGGACGACCACCGATTGTCCTAAATGCAGATACATAAGTGTTACCTGTTCCTTCTTTTATACAGGGCAAAAGCGCCCCAGGCCAGCGCGCCGCCCAGAAACACGCAGCCCATCATCCAAAGATAGATTTCCCAGCCCAGAATATCAAAGGAGGGCGGGTCCATCCAATGATGGATCATTCCGGCCAGAAGCAAAACCTCCACTAAAACAACTGGGCTCCACCGCAGAAAGCGGTTTTTGACACAGCCCAGCGTAAAGAACTGGACGCAGAAGGTTATGAAAACAAAGGGAAAGAGAATTTCCATACAGCCTCCTATGGCAGCTTTCCGCCTTGGACGCGAAACGCCAGCGGATACCCGGCCAAAACCCCAACCATGGCGGAGAACGGCAGGTAAAAATCCAATCCCCCCTCATACCAAAAGCCCCAGGTGAAGGACTGAATGCCAACCCACCGGACCAGATAAGGGAGCATAATCAAAAACAGGGCGCACTCGGCAAGAACCAGAGGAAGCAAGCGCACCACGGCGCTTTTTACCCTCCTTTTGACAGCCGACCCGGCAAAAAACGCGGCCGCGCCGGACAGCAGAAGGACTGGAAGCATGATAAAAAGATTTTCAGCGGTACACTCCAGGACAAACTTTATATCGTGCCAGTTGGCCAT
>JAAWNI010000156.1 GCA_022798855.1 Lawsonibacter sp.
TCCCTTCGTCCCCCTCGCAGGGGGAAAGGCCCCCTTGTTAAAGGGGGCTGGCACGGCGCAGCCGTGACTGGGGGATTCTTTTTTCGGGCTGCTCCGGGGGACGGGGGTTCCTATTCCTCCGAAACAGCTTTCCAATTTGGGCAGGTGTCTCCGCTTTCCCGCCGCTTGTTTCGGGGAAACGTACAATGCCCATACCGGATAGGATGGTAATGATTCAGCCCCCATTTAACGTAGTGCTGACGAAAGTGGATACAATTTCCGCAGACCTCCGGGTCTTTTATAAAATAGCTTGACATTTGATTTCCCTTCTTTCTATAAGCTTCCCATCCCCAATTGTACCAGACTTTATAATGGAACCTCTCAAATATGGGTACTTCCCATAAAAAATTTTTGTTTTGTATTTTGATGAAAATTTTGCGGGATAGGGGGAGCAAAACCGTCAAAAAGCCGCTAGGCAGACAGGGGGCGGGTGACTATAATAAGCGGAGATTTCCTGAAGGGAGGATAACTCTGTGACCAAAGACCTGACCACCGGCAGCCCCATGCGGCTGATACTGGGCTTTGCCCTGCCCACGCTGTTCGGGATGCTGTTCCAGCAGCTGTATAACATGGTGGACGCCATGATCGTAGGCAAGCTTTTAGGCTCCGCCGCGCTGGCGGCGGTGGGCTCCACCGGCTCCATCAACTTTTTCGTCATCGGCTTCTGCATGGGGGTGTGCGGCGGCTTCGCCATCCCGGTTGCCCAGCGGATGGGTGCGGGCGAGCCCTCCAAAATGCGCCGCTACGTGGCGAACGCAGCGTGGCTGTCGGTGGTTTTCTCCATAGTCCTCACCACGGCCACCGGCCTGCTCTGCCGCCGGATCCTGACCGCCATGCACACCCCGGCGGACATCTTCGACAGCGCGTACGCCTACATCTTCATCATCTTCATGGGCATCCCCACCACATTCCTGTACAATCTTCTGGCCGGAATCATCCGCTCCCTGGGGGACAGCCGGACGCCGGTATACTTCCTGGCCCTGTCCTCCATGCTGAACATCCTGCTGGACTTCGCCCTAATCCTGGGCTTTCAGGCGGGGGTGGCGGGGGCGGCCATCGCCACGGTGGCTTCCCAGGGGGTGTCCGGCCTGGCCTGCCTGCTCTACATGGTGAAGAAATACCCCATCCTCCACATGGCCCGGGAGGAGCGGCGGCTCGACCTCCATGCCTGCGGGGTGCTGTGCGCCATGGGCATCCCCATGGGGCTGCAATACTCCATCACCGCCATCGGCTCCATCGTCCTCCAGTCCTCGGTGAACGCCCTGGGCAGCCTCTATGTGGCCGCCGTGGCGGCGGGGGCCAAGGTGTACCAGCTTTTGGCCTGCCCCTTCGACGCCATGGGGGCCACCATGGCCACCTACTGCGGCCAGAACGTGGGGGCCTGCCGCCTGGACCGGCTGGGCCAGGGCATCCGGGCCTGCTCCCTGCTGGGGCTGGCCTGCTCGGCGGCCGGGCTGTGCGCCATGCTGGCCTTTGCCCCCCAGTGCGCCATGCTCTTCCTGGACTCCAGCGAGCTGGACGCCGCCCTTCTGGTGGAGCTGACCAGCCGGTATATCGTGATACAGTCCTTCTTTTTCTTCCCCCTGTCCCTGGTGAACATTGTCCGGTTCTCCATCCAGGGCATGGGGTTCGGGCCCTTCGCCATTCTGGCCGGCGTGCTGGAGATGGCCGCCCGCACCGGGGTGGCGCTGCTCCTGGTGCCCGCGTTTGGCTACACCGCCGCCTGCTTCGCCTCCCCCGCCGCCTGGGTGTGCGCCGACTTGTTTCTGCTGCCCGCCAGCGCGGCCTGCACCGCCAAGCTGCGCCGGCTCTACCCCAACAGCCCGGAGGAGTCCCCCGCCCCCCCTCCGGTCCCCCTCAAGGCGGGGGCCGGCCGCTGAGCCGCCCCGCCCTTCCCCCGGCCTTCTCAAAGGGAAGGCCAAATTTTTTTCAAAAAACTCTTGACAACGCCCCGCGTCTGTGCTAAAACAGATACCATCACTTCAACGCTTTTAACCAATAAAGCAAAGGGAGGCCCCCATGGAGGAAAAAGAACTGCAAACACAGGAGCTGGAAGCCAAGGCCCAACAGCTTCTGGAGGAGAAGGAAGCGGAGTCCCGCACCCGGACCTACACCGGCCCTATGGACAAGGCCGTTACGGTGCTGCTGTGCCTGTGGACCGTCTTTCAGCTCTACTACAGCACCATCGGCACCATCAGCGCCGTCAGCCTGCGGGCCGCCCACTGCATCTTTCTGCTGGCCTTCACCTTCCTGCTCTACCCCACCTACCGGAAGGAGCGGCGGGTGCGGAAGCTGCCCCCGGTTTGGGACCTGGCGCTGATCCTGCTGTCCATACTCACCTTCGGATACCTGATCCTGAACTACACCCGCATCGCCCAGACCGGCGGCCGGGTGAACAAGCTGGAGCTGGCCATCGCCGGGGTGGCCCTGGTGCTGGTCTTCGAGGCCGCACGGCGGGCTTCGGGCAACCTGGCCGTCCTGGCCGCCATCTTCCTGGCCTATAACTGGTTCGGCCAGTTCATCCCCGGCAAGCTGGGCCACAACGGCTTTACCTTGAAGCGTGTGCTGTCCACCCAGTTCTGGGGCACCCAGGGCCTGCTGGGCACCGGCATCGGGGTGTCCGCCACCTACATCTTCCTCTTCGTGGTCTTCGGGGCCTTTTTGAAGTACAGCGGCTTCTCCAAGTTTATCAACGACTTCTCCCTGACCCTGGTGGGCCAGACCCCCGGCGGCCCCGCCAAGGTGGCGGTGCTGGCTTCCGCCCTGATGGGGATGATCAACGGCTCCGCCATCGCCAACGTGGCCACCACCGGCACCATCACCATCCCCCTGATGAAGCAGACCGGCTATAAAAAGGAGTTCGCCGGGGCGGTGGAAGCGGTGGCCTCCACAGGGGGCCAGTTCTGCCCCCCCATCATGGGCGCGGTGGGCTTCGTCATGGCGGAATTCCTCAACCTGAGCTACACCTACGTCATGCTGGCCGCCATCGTCCCCGCCTTCCTGTACTACCTGGGCCTTCTCTTCGCCGTCCACTTCGAGGCCCGGCGGCTGGGGCTGTCCGGGCTGTCCAAGGAGAACATCCCAGACGCTGTGAAGGTGGTAAAGGAGCAGGGCCACCTCATCATCCCCCTGGTGGTGCTCATCGCCCTGATGTTTATGGGCTACACCCCCCTGTACGCCGCGGTGGCCGCCATCGCCGCCACCATCGGCGCCAGCTGGCTGCGGAAGGATACCCGGATGACCTGGGACAAGATCGTGGCCGCCTCGGTGGAGGGGGCCCGTGGGGCCGTCTCGGTGGGGGTGTGCTGCGTGATCATCGGCGTGATCATCGGCACGGTGACCCTCACCAGCCTGGGGCTGAACATGGGCTACCTCATCCTGTCGGTGGTGGAGAACACCAACATCTACCTCACCGGCCTGCTGGTGATGGTCATGTCCACCATTCTGGGCATGGGGGTCCCCGGGGTGGCCGCCTACGTCATTGTCCAGGCGGTGGCCGTCCCGGTGCTGTTGGAGGTGGAGGTGCTCCCCATCTGCGCCCACATGTTCTGCCTGATCTACGCCTGCCTGTCCAACATCACGCCCCCCGTGGCCATGAGCAGCTACGTGGCCGCCGGCATCGCCGGCTCCAACCAGACCAAGACCGGCCTGCTGTCGGTGCGGCTGGGTCTGGTGGGCTTCCTGATCCCCTTCTTCTTCCTGGATAACCCCATCCTCCTCATCGGAGCCGACGCAACCGCCACCCTGGCGGGCAGCCTGTGGGCCTTCTTCACTGCTTCGGTGGGCACCGTGGCCCTGGTAGGCGGTTTGGAGGGCTGGTTCGTCCGGAGGTCCAACTGGCTGGAGCGGGCCGTCCTGGTGGCCGTGGCCCCCCTGATGCTCTACCCCGGCTCCCTCACCGACGTGGTAGGCTTCGCCATCCTGGCCGCCGTCACCCTGTTCCAGTGGTTCACCCGCCGTCCTGCGTCTCCCCAGCCGGGAAACGCTTGACATAAGCACACATCTATTGAAAAGGAGTTCGATTAACATGAAAAAAGTACTTTCTATGGCCCTGGCCGCCGCCTTGATGGTGGGCGTCCTGGCCGGCTGCGGCGGCAATAACAATGCGGGCCAGTCCGGCGGCGGTTCCTCCGCCGGAGCCAGCAGCTCCGCCGGGGCCTCCAATCCCCCCAGCACCGAGCCCGACCCCGTGGTCATCAACTTCCCCACCGCCGGCGAGTCGGGCGCCCTCTACGCCGTGGGCGCCGCCATCACCAACCTGTGGGACACCGAAATCCCCTATGTCAGCGCTTCCAGCCAGGCATCCAAGGGGGGCATTGAGAATCTGAACCTCACCTCCGAGGGGGAGGCCCAAGTCTCCATCGCCATCTCCAGCAACTGCCTCCAGTGCCTCAACGGCACCGACAGCTTCGAGGGCTATGCCTACAGCGACCTGAAGGTCATCGCCGGCCTGTACTTCAACCCCAACCAGGTGGTGGTTACCGAGAAGTCCGGCATCACCGACCTGGCCGGCGTCAAGGGAAAGCACTTCGCCGTGGCCGCCGCCGGCTCCAGCGTGGAGGGCGAGTGCAAAAACCACTTCACTGCCGCCGGCCTGAACTACCCCGACGACATCAACTGCGAGTACCTGGAGTTTAAGGACGCCGCCGATATGCTCCAGAACGGCACCATCGACGGAGCCTGGATCATGTCCGGCGCGCCCGCCGCCGCCGTCACCCAGGCCTGCACCTCCGGCTGCAAGCTGCTGAACGTCAGTGACGAGATCATCGCCGAGCTCCAGAAGACCTACCCCTGGTACGCCCCCTGCACCATCCCCGCCGGCACCTATCCCGGCCAGGACGAGGATGTACAGACCTCCGCCATCAAGATGGTGATGTTCTGCCGGGGCGATTTGAGCGAGCAGGCTGTCTATGACCTGACCAAGACTTTCTGGGAGAACATCGACCAGCTGGGCGAGGCCCAGGCCAACCTGAAAGGCCTGACCCCCGAGGAGGCCGTGAAGGATATCGCCGGTCTGCCCCTCCACCCCGGCGCCGAGCGGTACTATGAAGAAATTGGCATCCTCTAATAGTCCCTATGAAAAAGAGGTCCCCGTTCCTTGTGAACGGGGGCCTCTTTTTTTCCATGTCTACCAAATGTCTACCAAAAAATGGCGTCAAAGCCTTGTCCCCCAGGGGATTGGAAAAACCTCCCTGGAGGGCTGGTCTACCAGATGTCTACCAATTTTACTTTTTTACGTCAAAAGCGCCTGTTTCGAGGGATTTCCTCCGGAT
>JAAWNI010000157.1 GCA_022798855.1 Lawsonibacter sp.
AATCTTGAAATACACAAAGTATTCCTGCGATTTTTTGCCTTGCCATCGGCAATTTTGTCTCGCAAATCTGTATCTTTCGGCTAATGGTACAGCTTCTAAAAGGCTCATTTCCTGCCCGCCGGGAGCAGGGGCAGGACGGCGCTCTGGAGGGAGGCGGGGGAATGGGGGTACTGGCGGACAAAGGCCCGGGTGATCCGCGCGCAGACCATCCGGCTGTTTTCATAGCTGGCCTGGGGCAGAAGCAGGGCGAACTGGGAGGCGCTGCACCGGGTAAAGGCGTCGCCCCGGCGCAGCTGGCCCGCGATCAGCCCCTCCAGGTTGTTCATGGCCCGGTCCAGGCTGTGGCGGGCCAGAGGGGCGTCCCCTCCGGCGGCCAGGGACAGAAGGGCGGCGTGGAGGGGCGCGCCGGTCCGCTCCGCCATCCGGGAGACGGAGCGGCAAATGGCCCGGAAGAAGTCGTACTCACAAAAAAAGGGTCCGGGCTGGTCCGCCTCCCCCAGCTGCTCCTGGAGGATGACGGGGGAGATGGAGCGGGGGTCCAGCTCTTCCCGGGCCTGGTGGTACAGCTCCCGCAGCGGCTCGGAGGGCAGCACCCCCTGCCGGGACAGCAGCCTCTGGTGAAAGTCCTCATAGAGCCGCCCAGCCTCCTCCTTCCGCTCCAGCCGGAGCAGAGCCTCCAGCCGCCAGCGGCACAGGTCCTCCCGGCATGGCTCCAGAAGAAGGGCGTTCCCCGCCAGCCGTTCCACCTCTGGCCACTCCTCCCGGGCGGACAGAAGGGGGAGAAGCCGCTGGAGGGTCTGGAGGAAGGTCTGGCGCAGGGGGGCGGCCTGGCCGGAGGCCCAGGGGTGGGCGGACAAGCCGGGGAGAAAGTCCCCCCGGTACAGCTCCAGGGCGGACCGCCAAAGGGTCAGGCGCTGTTCCTCCCCGCCGGCCTGGCCGCCCTCCCGGCACAGCCGGACAAACTCCTCCGCGTCCAGGGTCAGGGGGGCCTCCGGGTTCCACTGGCAGCAGCCCTCCCGGCTGAGCAGGAGCTCCCGCCCGGCCCCCTCCTCCAGCTGGTCCAGGCAGGCGCGGGCGCGGTGGAGGACGGCTTTCAGCATGTTGAGGGAGCCGGCGCTGGGCTCCTTCCAGAGCAGCCCGGCCAGCTCGCTGTAGGGCACGGGGCGGCTCCGGGCCTGGATGAGGCAGGCCAGCAGCAGGCAGAGCTTTCGGGAGCGCTGGTTGACGCTGGCCTCCGCGTCCTCCCGGCGGATGGTAAATCCGCCCAGCATCTGAACGCGCAGCGGGGCGATTGGCATAGGGGGTCCCTCCTAATTTTGGTAAAACAGACCGTTCTTAACAAAATAATATAATCTTTCCCGATTTGCAATGAACAATTCCCGCCTGTCTCTTGGAAAATTGTATGTGCGGAAGTACAAAGCGGGCCAAGACAGCCATCCGCTGCCATACCAGCCGGAAGTCAGAGGCACTTTTGGCCCAGCGGAGGCAAACGCTCTCCAGCCGGAGGGCTTGTTTTATGCCTCCACCACGGTAAGCACGCCCTCAATCCCGGCCAGGGTCTGGAGGACCTCCTCCCGGCCAGTCCCCCGCCGGGACTGGAGGGCCAGAACGGCACAGGAGTTGTCCTCCCCTTTCCGGGTGATCTCCAGGTCCACGATCTTGACCCCCAGCATATGGCAGCGGGTCACGATCTCCTCCAGGCAGGAGGGCCTTGCGTACTCCGCGTAGACAGTGACCTCCCGCATACCCCGCAGCACCCGAAACTCCAGCTTGGAGAAAAACACCTCGGCCACCAGCACCAGGAAGGTGGCGTACGCCGCCCCCTCGTAGAAGCCCGCGCCGCAGCACAGGCCCACGATGGCCACCACCCACAGCCCGGCGGCGGTGGTCAGCCCCCGGACCCGGCGCCACTTGGTCATGATAATGGCCCCGGCCCCGATAAAGCTGACGCCGGCGATCACCTGGGCCCCCATGCGGCTCATGCTGATGGGATAGCGCATGACCAAGTACATATACTGGCTGGTGGCGGTGGTCATGGTGGCGCCCAGGCAGATGAGGATATGGGTGCGGAAGCCGGCGGGCCGGCGCTTGCCGGAGCGCTCAATTCCGATCAGCCCGCCGCACACCAGCGCCAGCAGCACCCGGACGCTCATCCCCAGCAGGTCCGGCTGGCGCAAAACATGCAGACAGCTCAGCATGGCTCCACCTCCTTTAAACTTCGTCGATGGCCCGCACGTCCTGGCTGTAGGACAGCTGGGCCAGCAGCTTGGTGTGGGACTGGCTCTTGGGCAGGTGGAGGTAGAACACCACGCTGACCCCCTCCGCCCCCTCGTTGTCCCTCCGGCGGTCCATCTCCATG
Organism: Lawsonibacter sp.; assembly: GCA_022798855.1. GTDB lineage: Bacteria > Bacillota > Clostridia > Oscillospirales > Oscillospiraceae > Lawsonibacter. The sequence goes on from JAAWNI010000157.1 coordinate 2,360, forward strand.
TCGAAGATTTGGATGCCCATGGACTTCACCAGGGTAATAAAGTCCTTCATCCGCTCCATGGAAGTTAGCTCCACATAGAGGTTCATGTTCCGGGACCGGGCCAGGATGAACTCCTCAATATAGGGGAACACCTCAATGCTCAGGAAGATGGCCAGAAAGCCCAGCAGCACCCCCTCGTAGAAGCCCGCACCGATGGCCAGCCCCACGCAGGCGGAAGCCCACAGCCCGGCGGCGGTGGTCAGCCCCTTCACCTCCCGCTGTTCGGTGACCAGGATGGTGCCGGTGCCCAAAAAGCCGATGCCGTTGATTACCTGGGCCCCCAGGCGGGTCACGTCGGCGATCATGCCCACCTCCCGCTGGGCCTCCGCCCAGACCGTTGACAGCATGGCGTATTGGTACTGGCCCAGCACCATGGCCAGCGCCGCCCCCATGGACACCATCATGTAGGTGCGGAAGCCGGCGGGCCGGCGCTTGTGCTCCCGGTTGCCCCCGATGATGCCGCCAAAGACCACCGCCAGGGTCAGCCGCAGGAGGACGGAGGCGATATTGAATTGACGCAAATACTCCAGCATAGCTCCCTCCTATTTGGCCTTCCGCGGGGGCCATTCCCCCGCCGCGCTACTTCACCACCACATTTTCCTCCCCCAGCCGCTCCGCCAGGTCCTTGACCAGGGCGGGGTGTATCTCGCACCGGGAGCCCACCCGCTTTTTACAGTCCTCAAAGTAGAGCACCACCTGGCTCTCCCCCGGGAAGAAGGACAGGGCCAGCCGCACCTTCCGCAGGCGGGGGTCCTCCCGGGCGGGCAGGCGCAGGTAGAGGGTCTGGTTCCCGCCGGGGGCCTGGTCCAGGTCGGAGAGGGGCCGGATGGAGTCCACCATCAGTTGGGGCTCCTTGTCGTCCCGGACGGAGATCTTGCCGGTGGCCAGGATGGCGCTGTTCTCCCGGATAAAGCCGCCGCTCTCGTTCAGGGTGCGGGAGAAGCACAGCAGCTCCATCCCGGCGGTGTCGTCCTCCAGGTTGACGTAGGCCATCAGGGTGTTGTTCCGGGTGGTGCGGGTGCGGTAGGTGGAGATCACCCCGGCGATGGACACCCGCTGGCCGTCCCGGTACTCGCTGGGGCCGTCCTCCCGCTGGAAGTCGCTTAAAATGGAGCCGATGGCCACCGCCCCGAAGCGCTTGGCCAGCTCCCGGTACTGGTCCATAGGGTGGCCGGACAGGTAGAGCCCGGTCGTCTCCTTCTCCATGGTCATCAGCTCCTGGGGGGTGTACTCGGGCAGGTCGGGGAGGACCAGGGTTGGCAGGGGTGCGGCCTCCCCCCCCTCGCCGCCGAAGCTGAACAGGTCCATCTGGCCCTCCACATTCCGCTTCCGGGCGGCGGCAATGCCGTCCAGCACCTGGCCGTAGACCTGCATCAGCTGGGACCGGCGGCCGCCCATGGCGTCGAAGGCGCCGCTCTTAATCAGGCTCTCCACCATCCGCCGGTTCAGGTCCTGGTCGAAAAGCCGGTCGCAGAAGTCCATAAAGTCGGCGAAGGGGCCGTTTTTCTCCCGCTCGGCCAGCAGATTGGCGATGAAATTCCGCCCCACCCCTTTCAGGGCCACCAGGCCGAAGCGGATGCCCTCCTCCACCACGGTGAAGTCGGCCCCGGACTGGTTCACGTCGGGGGGCAGGAGGGGGATGCCCATATCCTTGCACTCTGCGATGTACTCGGCCACCTTCTCGGTGGAGTCCAGCACGGAGGTGAGCAGGGCGGCCATGTACTCCTTGGGGTGGTGGCACTTGAACCAGGCGGTCTGGTAGCACACGATGGCGTAGACCAGGGAGTGGGACTTGTTGAAGGCGTACTCGGCAAAGTCGTACATCTCGTCATAGATGGCCTGGGCCGCCCCCTCGGGCACGCCGTTGGCCACGCAGCCGGCGATGTTCCGCTTGGGGTCGCCGTGGAGGAAGGACTCCCGCTCCTTCTCAATCTCCTTAACCTTCTTCTTGCTCATGGCCCGGCGGACCATGTCGGCCTGGCCCAGGGAGTAGCCCGCCAGGTCCTGGAAAATGCGGATGACCTGCTCCTGATAGACGATGCAGCCGTAGGTCCCGGACAGGATGGGCACCAGGGAGGGGTCCTTGTAGGTCACCTTGGCCGGGTCCTGGGCGCAGGCCAGGAATTTGGGGATGGAGTCCATGGGCCCGGGGCGGTACAGGGCGATCACGGCGCAGATGTCCTCGATGTTCTTGGGCTTCAGGCCCACGCACACTCCGGTCATGCCGGCCGACTCCAGCTGGAACACGCCGGAGGTCTTGCCCTCGGACAGCATGGCCATGGTGGCCGGGTCGTTCTCCGGGATGGCGCTGAGGGAGAAGCCCGGCTCCTTCCGCTGGACCATCTTGGCCGCGTCGTCCAGCACGGTGAGGTTGCGCAGGCCCAGAAAGTCCATTTTTAAAAGCCCCAGCTCCTCCAGGGTGGTCATGACGTACTGGGTCACCGGCTGGCCGTCGTTGGCGGCCAGGGGGACGTAGTCCGCCACCGGCCGGCGGGTGATGACCACTCCGGCAGCGTGGGTGGAGGTGTTCCGGGGCATCCCCTCGATGGCCATGGCGGTGTCGATAATCCGCTTGGCGGCGGGGTTCTCGTCGTAGGCGTCCTTGAGCTGCTTGGACAGCCGCAGGGCGTCCTCCAGTGTGATATGCAGCGCCCCCGGGCCGCTGGGGATCAGCTTGGCCAGGGCGTCCACCTCGCCGTAGGGCACCCCCAGCACCCGGCCCACGTCCCGCACTGCCGCCCGGGCGGCCATGGTGCCGAAGGTGACAATCTGGGCCACGTGGTCCTCGCCGTACTTCTCCTTCACATAGTCGATGACCTCCTGCCGCCGGCGGGGGCAGAAGTCGATGTCGATATCGGGCATGGACACCCGCTCCGGGTTGAGGAAGCGCTCGAAGTAC
>JAAWNI010000158.1 GCA_022798855.1 Lawsonibacter sp.
TCTTTTCCTGCGGTCTTGGCCATATTGTGCCCTTCCACATCGGCCTTCACCTCTGCCGAACTGCTTTCGTCAATTCCTGAATTTGCTCATTTATAGTATAATTAAGAAACGGGTGCTTCACCGGCGGAATATGCCCTTTTATAGTATAGACGTAAAATAAAAGGAAAAAGTTCCGGCTTTTCCAAAGAAATTTTTTCCGGACGATGCAGATGGACCCAGATGTTCCAAAAAGCGGGGGATTCCAACAAGCGAGACGGCTCTATATTATAGAATCCCCCAGTCACCGCCTGCGGCGGCGACAGCCCCCTTTAACAAGGGGGCCTTTGGAGGAGGACCGGGGCCTTCAAGCACCCAAGCCCCCCTTGCTAAAGGGGGGTGCCCCCGTAGGGGGCGGGGGGATTCCGTCAAGTAAAATATTCATAAAAAGAAAAATAAAATTAAAGCTTGACTTTAATAAAATTAAAGACTATAATAGAAACCACAGAAAGGAGGGCCGCCTATGGCATTGGAACTGCTGCCCGAGTGGATGGCCGGGCTGGAAGAGGAGGACGTGGCTTTTATCAAACGGTTTATTCTGGCATCCGGGTCGCTGAAGGAGGTGGCCGGACAGTACGGCGTCACCTACCCCACGGTCCGCCTGCGGCTGGACCGGCTGATCCAGAAAATCCGGCTGACCGAGGACGTGGCCGCCGACCCCTACATCGCCACCATCAAACGGCTGGCGGTGAACGAAAAATTGGACCTGGACACCGCCAAGGTCCTGATCGCGGAGTATAAAAGGACCTGCGGAAAAAAGGAGGAACTATAATGGAAGTGAATTTTGGAATCGGATTGGTTATGATACCAGTTGTGCTGTTCATATTTATGCTGCCCATCGCCCTGCTGGTGGCGCTGCAGGTGTGGCTGTGCAAAAGGAGCCCTAAGATGGGGCTGATCCTGCCGGGGGTTTCCCTGGCGCTGTCCCTGCTGCTGACGCTCAGCATGGCGTCATTCAGCACGCTGACAGTCAGGGCCGGCAATACGTTGGTAAGCCCCGTAGAGGGGGGCGCTTATACAGTGGCCCCGGCCCAGGAGGGGGCTTCTGTTCAGTCTGTTCAGGAGGTAACTGAGTTCCATCCCAAAACCCTAGTTGCCGCTGGTGTGCTGTTTCTGGTGTGCAACATCCCCACGGCGGTCTTTGGGGGCATTTGGCTCCACTACAAGGGCCAGAAGGACACCAGCGAAGCGCTGAAAAAGATGCGGATTGAGGATTTGGGTTAGCAAAAAAGCCCGCCGGAGAAATCTCCGGCGGGCTTCCAAATTTATCGGGCTTGTGTTGAATGAGGTCAGAGCTGGACCACCGTGGGCGGGTCCAGGGACACGGGGCCGCCGATCCAGGCGGACGCCGCTTCCCCGTCCCGGCGGACGACGGCGGCTTCCACCACCCCGGCGGGCTGGGCGTAGGACCGGACAAAGGGGCCGTCGGGGGCGTCCAGGCTCTGGGCCACGGCGGCGGCCAGGGAGCCGGAGCCGCAGCTGCCCTCCCACACCAGGGAGCCGGCGGCGGGGACCTTGACCAGAGGGGTCATAGCGCCCCGGGCTGTGTCCAGGAAAATGACGCCGTAGGCTTCCAGGTCCGGGATGCTCTGGAAAAGGGGTTCGGCCCTCTGGAAAAACTCCAGGCTGGGGGGGCGTCCTCCACCACCAGGTGGGCGATGCCCACCAGGTCCACCAGCACGCCGGAGCGGCCGTCCACCCTGGCGGGGCTTACGGCCCGGGGCAGGGGCATTTGGGCCCGGGCTGTGCCGGCGGACAGGTCCACGTCCACCGTTACCGGAGCGCCGCAGCCGCTCACCTCCACCAGCACCTGGGGCAGGCCGCCCAGCCGCTGGGCCATGAGCATCCCGAAGGCCCGGGCGGCGTTGCCGCAGAACTCGCCCCCGGCCATCTCCATCCGGCCCGCGCAGCCCGAGGCAGGCGGACAGACAAAGCCCACCTGCTCCACATCGGAGCCGGGCAGGGCCATGAGCCGGGAAGCGAGCCCGGCCCGGCCCCCAATGGGGACCGGGTCCAGGACGAACAGTGTGATATTGCCCGCGGGGTTGGCCCGCAAGACGTTCAGCTCCATAGCTTACTGGAAGTCGGGGATGTATTCCTTGACGATGTCCAGCAGCTCGCCGCTGCGGATCATCTTCTCCACCTCCAGGATGTCGGGCCAGATTTCCCGGTCGACCTCATAGAAGCCCACCTTCTCCCGCACATGCTTCAGCAGGGCTTCATGGAGGGGGGAGATGCCCTGGCCGTGGGTGTTCAGCCGGCGGCGGACGTCGATGGCCTGGCAGGCGGTGAGCAGCTCGTCAGCCAGCACGGAGAAGGTGTTCTGCACGATCATCCCCGCCTTGCGGCCGGCGGTGGTGCCCATGGAGACGATGTCCTCCTGGTTGGCGGAGGAGGGGATGGAGTCCACGCTGGCGGGGTGGGCCAGCACCTTGTTCTCAGACACCATGGAGGCGGCGGAGTACTGGACGATCATGAAGCCGGAGTTGACGCCTGGCTTGGTGGTGAGGAAGGGGGTCAGGCCGTTGGACAGGGCGGCGTTGACCATCCGCTCGGTGCGGCGCTCGGAGGCGTTGGCGATCTCAGAGCAGGCGATGCCCAGGGTGTCGAAGGGGATGGCCATGGGCTCGCCGTGGAAGTTGCCGCCGGAGATGACCGCTTCGTCCTCCAGGAAGATGAGGGGGTTGTCGGTGACGGCGTTGAGCTCGATCTCCACCTTGTCCCGCACGTAGTCCAGGGCGTCCCGGACGGCGCCGTGGAGCTGGGGGATGCACCGCAGGGCGTAGGCGTCCTGCACCCGGTCCTTCTGGCAGTTGTCCAGGATCTCGGAGCCCTCCAGCAGCTTGCGCATGTTCTCGGCCACCAGCATCTGGCCCTTCTGGCCCCGGACCTGATGGATGCGGGGGTCAAAGGCGTTGCGCAGGCCGGTGAGGGCCTCAAAGTCCATGGAGCCGATGACGTCGCCCAGCTGGGCGGCGCAGATGGTGTCGTACAGGGCCAGGGAGCCTACGCTGGTCATGGCGCAGGTGCCGTTGGTCATGCCCAGGCCCTCTTTGCACACCAAGGTGTCCAGGGTGTCGATGCCCGCCTTGGCCATGGCCTCGGCGCCGGACATCAGCTGGCCCTTGTAGTAGGCCTGGCCCTTGCCCAGCAGGGGGAGGGCCATGTGGGCCAGGGGGGCCAGGTCGCCGGAGGAGCCCAGGGAGCCCTTCTGGGGCACCCAGGGGTGGACGCCGGCGTTGAGCATCTGAATCATCATCTCCACCAGCAGGGGGCGCACGCCGGACACGCCGCCGCACAGGGCGTTGGCCCGCAGCAGCAGCATGCCGCGCACCACCTCCTCGGCGTAGGGCTCGCCCGCGCCGGTGCAGTGGCTGAGGATCAGGTTGGTGGACAGCTGGTTGCTCATCTCCTCGGGGACGGCCACCTTCTGGAAGTCGCCGAAGCCGGTGGTGATGCCGTAGGCCACCCGGCCCTCGTTGGCGATCTTCTCGGCCAGGGCCCGGGACTTCTGCATGGCCTCCAGGGCGGAGCCGGCCAGCTCCACAGAGGCGTTGTACCGGGCGACGGCGACGAAGCTCTCCAGGGTCAGGCTGCGGCCGTCCAGAACGACGTGCTTGATGGCGGAAGGATTCATGATCATGGGAATTACCTCACTTTATAAAATGTATATTGTTCGGCGGACGCCGAGAACTTACAAAATTAAGGGCGGCCCCCAAAAGGAGGGGGTTCCCTCTGGGGGCCGCCGGTGTTCCGCGCCAGGATAGGCTGCTAGCGCCGTCCTAAAAGGGGAGGTCAGATAAACTGGGAGAAGATGATCGCGGCCAGCATCAGGGGGATGTTGAAGTGGATGAAGGTGGGCACGCAGGTGTCCCAGATGTGGTTGTGCTGTCCGTCGGCGTTCAGGCCGGACGTGGGGCCCAGGGTGGAGTCGGAAGCGGGGGAGCCGGCGTCGCCCAGGGCGGCGGCGGAGGACATCAGCAGGATGGTGGCGGAGAGGGAGAAGCCCATGCGCTGGCACAGAGGCACATACAAAAGGGCCAGGATGGGGATGGTGCTGAAGGAGGAGCCGATGCCCATGGTGACCAGCAGGCCGATCAGGGTGATCATGGTGGCGGCGATGATCTTGTTTCCGCCCATGATGCCGATGGCGGCCTCGACCAGCGTGTCCACGGCTCCGGTGGCGTTGATGACCTCGGCGAAGCCGCCGGCGACCAGCATTACGATGGCAACCATGCCCATGATCTTGATGCCGCCGGTGAACTGGTCGTCGATCTGGCTCCACTTGACAGCCTGGCCGATGAACATGACCAGCAGGCCGGCCAGAGCGGACAGAGCCAGGGACTCCCACTCGATCTGGACCAGCACGACCACCAGGATGGCCACCAGGGTGACGGCGTGGGCGGCGGTGAACTTGTCGGAAACGGCGTCGGAGGCGGAGGTGTCGGCGGCCACGTTTTTGTACTCGCGGGGTCTGGCGTATGTGACAAAGATTGCCAGCAGCAGGCCGATGAGCATGGCCAGGGCCAGGATCCAGTTGACCTTGGCCACGTCGCCCACTTCGGCGGCCCAGCCGTTGTCAGTCAGGTTTTTGGCGATCAGGCCCATGAAGATGGAGCCGAAGCCGAAGGGGATGGCGATGTAGGGGGCCTTGACGCTGAAGCACAGGGAGCAGGCGGCGGCCCGGCGGTCGATTTTCAGCTCGTTAAACAGGGACAGCATGGGAGGGATCAGGATGGGGATGAAGGCGATGTGGACGGGCACCAGGTTCTGGGAGAAGCAGCCGATGCCGGCGATGATGAGCAGCACGATCTTGCCGTTGCGGCCCATGACCCTGGAGAGCTTCTTGGAGAACATGTCCGCCAGGCCGCTGGTGGCGATGGCGGTGGCGAAGGTGCCCAGCAGGATGTAGGACAGGGCGGTATCCGCGTTCCGGCTGAAGCCGGAGCACAGCAGCTTCATGGCCTCTGGGATGCTGATGCCGCCGATCAAGGCGCCGGCCAGCGCGGAGATGATCAGGGACATCAGCACGTTCAGCTTCAGCAGACACAGAACGCACAGGACGACCACGGCGACCAATACCGGGTTGGTGATAATTTCCATAGCTATAAATGAGCAAATTCAGGAATTGACGAAAGCAGTTCGGCAGCGGTGAAGGCCGATGTGGAAGGGCACAATATGGCCAAGACCGCAGGAAAAGAAGAAATGAGCAAGGGCTAAGACAAGCAGCAAGCGATCAAGAGCTTTAG
>JAAWNI010000159.1 GCA_022798855.1 Lawsonibacter sp.
AAGTTCATCCCCGCCCTGTATAAGTCCTTGGGCGTGTACCTGCCCCTGATTACCACCAACTGCACCATCCTGGGCGTGACCATCCTGAACTTGGACAACGGATATGATTTCATCGAGTCCATCGTCTGCGCCGCTGGTGCGGGCATCGGCTTCCTGGTGGCCATGGTCCTCTTCTCCGGCGTGCGCCGCCGGGTGGAGCAGGCTGTCACCCCCAAGTGCTTCGAGGGCCTGCCCATCACGCTGGTGGCCGCCGCGGTGACCTCCCTGTCCTTCATGGGCTTCGGCGGCATCATCGACGCCATCTTCAACGTTGCGGCTTGATAGGAGGGGGAGTGTAGTATGAATCCAATTTTAATGGCAATTATCCTGGTTACCGTGGTCGGCCTGATCGGCGCGGTGATTCTGGTGGCCGCTTCTATCTTCATGTATGTCCCCGTGGACGAGCGGGTGGAGAAGATCACCGCCGTGCTGGCCGGGGCCAACTGCGGCGCCTGCGGCTGCGCCGGCTGCGCCGACTACGCCAAGAGCATCGTGGAGGACGGCAACGCCGTCAACAAGTGCACCCCCGGCGGAGCTGCCTGCGCCGCCAAGGTGGCGGAGATCATGGGTGTGGACGCCGGCTCCACCACCCCCATGAAGGCGGTGGTGGCCTGCTCCGGCACCTGCGATAAGACGGGGAAAAAGTACGAGTTCCAGGGCATCCAGAGCTGCCAGGCCGTCAAGGGCTTCTACGGCGGCGACGGGCTGTGCAAGTTCGGATGCCTGGGCTACGGCGACTGCACCCGGGCCTGCGCCTTCGACGCCATCCACATTGTGGACGGCATCGCCAAGGTGGACCGGGAGAAGTGCACCGGCTGCGGCGCCTGCGCCGCAATTTGCCCCAACGCTGTCATCTCCATTGTCCCCGAGCACAAGCGCAAGCCTGTGGTCCTGTGCCAGAACAAGGACAAGGGCGCCGACACCCGGAAGGCCTGCACCGCCGGCTGTATCGGCTGTATGAAGTGCGCCAAGGCCTGCCCCAAGGAGGCCATCACCGTGGAGAACTTCCTGGCCAAGATCGACCAGGAGAAGTGCGTGGGCTGTCAGATCTGCGTGAAGGAGTGCCCCATGGGGGTCATCCACGTGCCGGGCGCGGAGTAAGTCCCCGAAAGGGAAAAAGCAGCCAAAAAGAACTTGAATGCGAAAGCCCCGCCATCAGGCGGGGCTTTCAGCTTATCGAAAACCAATTTAATTTGTCCTCCCTCTTTGAGGGAGCTGGCGCCGCCCCAGGCGGTGGCTGAGGGAGTAAAACAGCGATTTTATACTACTTTTTCATTGCTTAGGGAGCCCTTTATGCGTATTTCAGGCGGCCTTTGGGTTCCGGTATGGGCCGGCCCAGTTCCTGAGCGGTTTCAATCCACTCCTGAGCAATCCGTTCCACGTTATGGAGGGCCTCCTTTGCCGTAAGGCCGTCGGCCATGCACCCGGCAAGCTCGGGAATCTCTGCAATATAAGCGTTATCTTCTTCACTCCAGTAAATGATAGTCTCATATTTCATACCACATCACCTCCTAATCGGTAACGCAAAATAATAGCTCGTATCTGCTTTACTTGATAAGGTTTAGCTTTTCCGTTTTTCGGCTGGATGTTGATGATTTCTTCGATTCCATCCTTAGTGTATATGAAATGGCCGCCTTTGATTCGGCTTTGAAAGCCCAGACGTTCCAAAATCAGCTGTAAATCAGAAAAAGAAATGTCCTGATCCTTTGCGCCACTCAAAACGGAGAGCAGCAGTTTTTTATACTGACTCATTTTTAAGACGCTCCTGTTAGATTCTGCTCCGGTCCCGCAGCCAGCTGGGCATAGGCCGGGCCTTGACGCTGGAGACGATGCCCATGGCGGCGAAGAGGGTGATAATGGAGGAGCCGCCGTAGCTGATGAAGGGGAGGGTCAGGCCCATGACGGGCAGGACAAATAGGCACATGCCCACGTTAAAGGTGATCTGGGACAGCAGCATCCCCGCCATGCCCATGCAGACGTAGGCGTTGAAGGGGGAGCTGGCGTGCCGTCCCACCCAAAGGCACCGCAGAACGATGAGGGACAGCAGGAGCAGCAGGGCCATACAGCCCACCAGCCCCAGCTCCTCGCCGCAGACGGCGTAAATGAAGTCGGTGTGCCGGGCGGGGAGGGCTTCCTTGTTGAGGGAGTGGGTCTGGATCCCCTGGAGGTAGCCCTGGCCGAACAGCTTTCCGGAACCGATGGCCAAAATAGAGCGGGTCTGCTGCCAGCCCCTCCCGCTGACGTCCAGGCTGTGGTCAAAGACCACGCGGAACCGCATGATCCGGTAGTCGGTCCACCAGCGGGTTTCGGGCAGGAAGAACAGCCAGAAAACCACCACCGCCAGCACCAGGCCGCCGCCCACTAAGACGAACCACCGCAGCTTGACCCCGGAGGCCCAGGCCATGGAGACGAAAATCATCAGGTAGATGACGCACATGCCGAAGTCGCCGCAGACGGCGGCGATCAGCCCCAGCATAAGGACGGTGTGCCCGCCGATTTGGAGGATGGAGGGAATGGAGCTGATGTTCTGCTCCCGGTCCTGAATTTTCACGATTTGCAGGGCCAGCAGCAGGATAAAGGATATCTTGACGATCTCATTGGGCTGGACGTCCATGGGGAATTTTGGGATAATGCGGGAGATGACCAGCCAGTTCAGGTTGCCGGAGTTGTAATCCTCACCCAGGGGGGTGAGGAGCAGAAGGATAAACACCACGTTAAAGGCCAGCAGCAGCTTCCAGCGTTTTTCCAGGAAGAGCTGAAAATCCACGAAGGTGAGCAGCACATAGGCCGCCACGCCCAGCAGGATGGCGATAGCCTGTATGATTACAGGGCGGGTGATGAGCTGATCCGGGTACTGGTATTGGGTGGCGGAGTAGATCAGGGCCAGTCCGAAGGTGCTGGCCGCCAGACACAGAGCCAGCAGGATCACATCGCCCTTTTTAAAAAATTCCCTGATGGGAGAAAACAGCAGGCTCACGGCCTCACCTCCGCTTCTCAGGCCCCCTTCTCAAGGGGGCTGGTGCCGCCGTGGGGCGGTCCCTCCCTTTGGCGGGGGAGGGGTTGCGAAAATCACCCATATATTTTATCACATTTTGCTGGAAACGCAAACCCTATCTGTGCTATAATGCTTGAGAACCTGAAAATTTTCTGTGAACGGGGGGACGGTGGTGGAATTTATCACCAACAGCGAGGGCGAGACGGAAGCTCTGGGCGTCCGGCTGGCTGAGGCGCTGGCGCCTGGGGCGGTAATCGCCTTCACCGGCGGCCTGGGGGCGGGGAAGACCGCCTTCACCCGGGGGCTGGCCCGGGGGCTTGGAATCGCGGACCGGGTGGCCAGCCCCACCTTTACCATTGTCAACGAGTACGAGGGGGGACGGCTGCCCCTGTTCCACTTCGACATGTACCGCCTGGGCTCCTCCGACGAGCTCTTTGATATCGGCTGGGAGGACTACCTGGCCCGGGGAGGGGTGTGCGCCGTGGAGTGGAGCGAGAACGTGGCCGGCGCTCTGGAGGAGGGGGCCATTTTGGTGGACATCTGCCGGGGCGCACTGGACGGCCAGCGGATTGTGTCCATTGAGGGGGTGGAGCTGTGAACATTTTAGCCTTGGAGTCGTCGGCAACGGCCTGCTCCGCCGCCCTGTGCCGGGACGGGCGGCTGATTGCCCAGTCCTTCCAGTGCGGCGGGCTGACCCATAGCCGCACTCTGCTGCCCATGGTGGACGACATGCTGAAAAATTGCGGCGGGGCGCTGGACCAGGTGGACGTTGTGGCTGTGGCCGCCGGACCGGGGTCGTTTACAGGCCTGCGCATCGGGGTGGCCACCGCAAAGGGGCTGGCCTGGGCGGGGGGGATGCCCTGCGCGCCCTGCTCCACGCTGGAGTCCATGGCCTGGCCGCTGGCCCACATGGAGGGGAAGCTGATCGTCTGCGCCATGGACGCCCGGCGGAAGCAGGTGTACAACGCCCTGTTCCGGGGCAGGGGGGGGCGGCTGGAGCGGCTCAGCCCCGACCGGGCCATCTCCCTGGAGGAGCTGGGGGCGGAGCTGAAAAATTTCCCGGAAGAGAAAATAGTCGTTGGCGACGGGGCCCAGTTGTGTTATAATACCCTGAGAGAGGAAGTTTCCGGCCTGGCTTTGGCCCCCGTCCATCTGCGGACGCAGAGCGCGTGGGGGGTGGCCCGGGCGGCGGAGGAGCTGGCCGCTTCCGGAGGCCTGGTGTCCGGGGCGGAGCTGGCTCCCGTCTACCACCGCCTGTCCCAGGCGGAACGGGAGCGGCTGGAACGGGAGCGGGCCGCCGAGATTGCCGGCCCCACAGAGATAGATAGTAGTCACAATGATTTACAAGGAGTGGATAAACATGTATAACGAAAAGGTACACATTTTGGACCACCCGCTGCTTCAGCACAAGCTGACCATCCTCCGGGACGAGAACACCGGCGTGAAGGAGTTTCGGGAGATTGTCTCTGAAATTGCCGCTCTGGAGTGCTACGAGGCCACCCGGGACCTGCCCCTGGAGGACGTCCAGGTGAAAACCCCTATCACAACGGGCACCTTTAAGACGCTGGCGGGCAAAAAGCTGGCTGTGGTGCCCATCCTCCGGGCCGGGCTGGGCATGGTGGACGGCATCATTAAGATGATCCCCTCCGCCAAGGTGGGCCACATCGGCCTGTATCGGGACCCGGAGACCCACAAGCCGGTGGAGTATTATTGCAAAATGCCCGCCGACATCGCTGAGCGGGACGTTATTATTCTGGACCCCATGCTGGCCACCGGAGGCTCCGCCTCCGCCGCCATCACCTTTATGAAGGGCTACGGCTGCAAGCACATCAAGCTGATGAACGTGCTGGCCGCCCCCGAGGGGATCGAGTGTGTTGTCAAGGACCATCCGGACGTGGATATTTACGTGGCCGGGGTGGATGAGAAGCTGAACGACCACGCCTATATCGTCCCCGGACTGGGCGACGCCGGCGACCGCATTTTCGGTACCAAATAATTATTTGAGACGGTTTAAAAAGCCCGGATTCTCCTGTAGAGAATCCGGGCTTTTGGCTTAGGAGCGGCGAAAATTTAGAACCTGTATTCATAAGTGAAAGGGCCCGTCCAGACGGTCGTTTGAGATTGTGAATACAGGTTCTTAGAAGTTGTACCATTAGCCGAAAGATACAGATTTGCGAGACAAAATTGCCGATGGCAAGGCAAAAAATCGCAGGAATACTTTGTGTATTTCAAGATTTTTTAACG
>JAAWNI010000160.1 GCA_022798855.1 Lawsonibacter sp.
GAGGATGCAGGCGGGCTGACGCCCGCCAAAGACGACAACACCGCCCTGTACCATTTTGCCCCCCGAACTTTACCGATTTTCAAGTGTGTCGACTATATATTGTGAAGACGAAAAAATCCCCGGAACCGGGTGGTTCCAGGGATTTATTGATTGATTGAGCGCCGGGCGGGGGCTTACGCCTCCTGATACAGCTCCAGGATTGCCCCGTCCTTCCAGACGAAGGCCAGCCGGTCGCCCTTCTCGTTGGCTTCCATGGGGCCGCAGATCACGCTGTCGGCATCGGCGGCGTACTTCTCCAAATCGTCCACCTTATAGGCCACATGGGGGTGGCGGTGGATCTCCTCGGGGAAGGGGGTGCCCTCCTCAAATTTCAGGTACTCGATTTTGTAATCGTAGTCGTCCACCTGGCTGACCCAGAACTTGGCCCCCTCGTTGTAGACCATGTTGGGCTTGCGGTTGGTGATGGGGATCCCGATGTGCATGTACTCAGCTGACATAGTTTTTCCTCCTTAAAACAGGCTGCGCCTGTAGATATGGGAGCCCTCCCTTTTTATTTCTGATTTTTGACCTCCTGATAGACCTCATAGGCCTGCTGGGGGGTGAAGCCCTCGTGGACCACCCTGCCGATGGCCTGGGCCATGCCGGCGGGGCAGTCGGACTGGAAGATGTTCCGGCCCATGTCCACCCCATGGGCCCCCTCCTGGATGGCCTTCCAGGCCATCTCCAGGGCTTCCGGCTCGGGCAGCTTCTTGCCCCCGGCGATGACGATGGGCACGGGGCAGGCGGCGGCCACCTTTTCGAAGCCCTCGCAGTAGTAGCTCTTGACGATGTTGGCCCCGTTCTCCGCCAGCACCCGGGTGGCCAGCAGGAAGAACTTCTCGGTGCGCTCCATCTCCTTGCCCACGGCCACCACGCCCAGGGTGGGCACGCCGTAACGGGCCCCGGCGTCGGCGGTCCGGGCCAGCAGCTCCAGGGAGCGGCTCTCGCCGGGGGCGCCGATGAAGGTCTGCACCGCCACGCAGTCGGCGTTCATCCGCAGGGCGTTCTCCATGTCGCTGGCGAAGCCGCCGCCGTTGGACATGTCGTCATAGAGGACGGTGGAGTCGTAGGTCACCCGGAGGCACCGCCCCACCTGGGCGGCGGGGGGGACGCAGGAGCGGAAGGTGCCCCGGGTGCCCATCAGGACGTCCACATAGGGGATGAGGGGTGGGATTACCAGGTCGATCCGCTCCAGCCCGGCGGTGGGGCCCATGATGTAGCCGTGGTCGAAGGCCAGCATGACGGTGTTCCCAGACTTGGGGTTGAAGATCCGGGCCAGCCGGGCCTTCATGCCCCAGTCGCAGTGGGCGGCCCCCTTCACGTAAAAGCCCTCCTGGGCGGCGGGCACGTCCAGATGGTAGTCGTGGGCCGCCTTGTTTCCAATATTGTCAGCCATGGCTCACTCCTTGCTGTAGGCGGGGGTGTGGCAGGGGGTGTTCCACAGGCGGAGGAACTCCTCGTCCCACTTGGCGATGTTCATCTGGAAGCCGCCGGCCTCCTGGACGGTGAGGATCTCGCCCACCATGCTGGCCGCGACCTCCACGTCCATGGCTTTCAGGAACTCCACGGTGTCCTTGAACAGCACCAGCATCTCCATCATGGTGGTGGCGCCGCAGCCGTTAATCATGACAAAGGCCTTGTCCCCGGCCTTCAGCTCCAGGTTCTTGCACAGGGCCTGGGCCACGGTGGCCACGGTGTCCTTGGAGGACATCATGGGCACCCGGACGCCGCCGCCCTCGCCGTGCTGGCCGGCCCCGATCTCCATCAGGTCAGTCTCCCCCAGGTCGCCGAAGGACATGCCGTTCTGGGGGTGGGTGGCGTCGGTGGACTTGACGGTGACAGAGGCCATGCTGCCGGCGTACCGCTGGGCGATTTCGGCCACCTCGTCCAGGCTTTTGCCCTCGCGGGCGGCGGCTGCGGCGATGTGGTACAGGGCCACCGCTCCGGCCAGGCCCCGCTTGTTGTCCTCGCCGTTGGGGTCGTACTGGATCTCCTCGCCGGTGACCACCTGGCGCACGTTCAGCCCCGCCCTTTGGGCCAGCTTCATGGCCTGCTTGCCGGCCAGCTGGTCGCCGGCGTAGTTCAGGGTGAGCAGCAGCACGCCGTGGCCCTTGTCGGCCAGCTTCATGGCGTCGAACACCAGCTGTCCGTTGGGGGCGGCGAAGATGTCGCCCACCGCCTGGACGTCCAGCATGCCCTTGCCCACAAAGCCGGCCTGTGCGGGCTCGTGGCCGGAGCCGCCGTAGGTGACGATGGTTACCCGGTCGGCGCTGGCCAGGTCCTTGCTGATGACCAGGTGGCCGTCCACGTCCAGAATGTCGGGGTAGGCCAGGCCCAGGCCGGTGAGCTCCTCGTCGGTGATCGTCTCCGGGGCGTTGATAAACTTCTTCATTTTCATAAATGCCGTCTCCTTTATTATCATTGATCGGTTCAGGCCCCCGCGAGGCCCTGGAAGAAATAGGACATGGACATGGCTCCGGCGTCGGGGGTGCCGATGGTCTTCGCCCCGTAGCTCTTGGCCCGTCCGAACTTGGATACAAAGCCCTTGCTGGCTTCGGCACCCTCCGCGGCGGCCTGGGCGGCGGCGGCAAAAAGCCCCTCCTCATCCCCGCCTGTGTAGGCGGCGATGGCCCGGCTGGCGGGGATCAGTGCGTCCATCATGGTCTTGTCCCCCACCTTGGCCCCGGACATATCGCTCAGCTCCTCCAGAGCCTTAGCGAAGATGGCCTGGAGCTGCACCGTGTCGATCTCCCCGCCGGCGGGGGCGTCCATCTGCAAGCCATCCAGCCAGGTGTTCCACAGGGGTACGGCGCTGCCGCCGTTCAGGGACATGACGGCCATCGCCGCGTCGTCCAGCATGGCCTGAATCCCCCCCTCCGCCTGGTCCACCGCCTGGGCAATGGCCTTGGCGATTTTCGTCATGGTCAGGCCGTGGTCCGCGTCGCCGAAGTGGGAGTCGATCTCGGTCAGCTCCCCCTCAGCCGCCATGACGCGGGCGCACCCTTGTTTCAGCCGGATGGCAAATTCGGTTTTCGTCATTTCGTTCACCTCCCCCCTCCGTTAAATGGGTTAACTTTGCTTAAACGAAAAAAATTCCAAGCACAAATGTTACATCTGTTCATTTATATTAACATAATGTGTTACATAAGTCAATTCAAAATAAAATTTCCCCACAATAGACAGAAACAGGTTAAGTGAATTGGTGGATATAGACAAAAAATAAACCTCCCCGGCGGACAGGACCGCCTGGGAGGTTTCAAATATCATTCCAGCAATGTTTTGATCAGATCCGCCCGGGCCGCAATGTGGGTAAAAAAGCCGGACTTCAAGGCCCCCCGCAGGGCCTTGGCGCTGGTATTGGCGGAGCATACGCCGATAATGTTGGGGCAGCGTTTCAGGATGTCGATGGGTATCTGGATGGCGAAGTCCTGCTCTGACTGGATGACAAAGCCGTCCTCGTTGAAGTAGTAGATCAGCATCCGCCCGCAGGCCCGCTGGCGCTGGAGAAGGCTGCCGTACCGGACCAGCGAAGCGAAGTCTGGGCTGGAGGGGTAGTCGCCGATGTTCACCAAGGCGGTGTCCAGCTCCTCCCACCGCTGATGGATCTGCCGGTAGACCTCGGTGGAGCAGAGCACCTGCTTCTCCTCCAGGCTGTCGGGCAGGGCCGGGAGGTAGAGGAAGTGGGGGGCGGCCCCCATCTGCTGGGCCATCAGGCGGACATTCTCGTTGGATTGGTAGTTGCGGGCGGGGATGCTGGCGTTTCCCACCAGGGGGCAGATGTCGGTGATGGTGCTGCTGGGCTGGGGGTTCTCCTCCAGCCAGGACACCAGCTGGCCGATCAAATAGCCCCAGCCCACCCCCAGCCGGCGGACCCCCAGCCGGCGCAGCAGCTCCACCGCCCCCTGGGAGAGCAGGCGGTTGGTCGCGTCGTCGTTGGCCCCGTCCTCCACCAGGACGCCGTCCCGGATGGAGCTGGACAGCCGCAGCCGCTCCAGCAGCCTGGCTTCCCGGGCCCCCGGCTCGTGGATGGTGATCTCCACGATGCCCAGCTCCCGGGCCTCGGACAGCATACGGCTGACCAGCGGGCGGGACACCCCCAGCTCCTGGGCGATGTCGCTCTGCTTCTGGTCCTCCAGATAGTATCGCTTGGCTACATAGGCCAGCTTTTTTTGCCGCTCCAGCGTTAAGTCCACAAAATTCTCCTTGCTCCCCCGGGGGTGTTACATATGTTATCCACTCATTTATATCATAAAAAGGGGGCGGATGCAAGCGGGGAGAAAATTTTTCCTATAAAAAGCGGGCCGTCACTTGGCCAGCCAGGCCAGAACGTCGCCGGCGTTGGCGTCCGGCTTCACCTTGGGCATGACCTTCTCCACCATGCCGTTCTCGTCGATGATAAAGGTGGACCGCACCACCCCCATGCTCACCTTGCCGTAGTTCTTCTTCTCCTGCCACACGCCGTAGGCCTGGATGGCGGCCAGCTCCGGGTCGGAGAGGAGGATAAAGGGCAGGCCGTGCTTTTCGGCGAACTTCTGGTGGGAGGCGGTGGAGTCCTTGCTGACGCCGATGACCACGGCGCCCATCTGGGCAAACTGCTCATACGCGCCGGCGAAGGCGCAGGCCTGGCGGGTGCAGCCGGGGGTGTTGTCCCGGGGGTAGAAGTACAGCACCACCTTTTTGCCGGCGAAGTCGGACAGGGACACCATGTTTCCGTCCTTGTCCGGCAGGGTGAACTCCGGGGCCTTCGTTCCAATTTCCAACATATCAACGTCCTCCTTCAAAATAGCGCCCTCCGTAAAGGGCCGCAAAACGATCGCGGTGTTTTAAGGATATATGGTTTGGCCGGGAAAATCAAGCCCGAAATGGGCGGTTTTGTCCACGGGGAAGAAAAATGTGGCCGACGTGAAAATTCCTCTTGACAATCCAGTGCGCATCGCATATAATATGCGGTGCGTTCAAAGACAGCAGGGGCCTTCGGGCATAATTCCTGCCGAGAGTGCTTTCAAGGGAATATTCTTTTGATTGTACTGTCCTCCTGTCTTTCGACCGGAGGTTTTTTGTTTCGCGCCAACAATTTCTGGAGGTGAAACCAAAAATGCCTAACGCAAAGGTCCTTTCCGAGAAGAAGGCCATCGTGGCCGCTCTGGAGGAGCAGCTGAAGGGCGCCGCCAGCGGCGTGCTGGTGGACTACAAGGGCATCACCGTGGCTGAGGACACC
>JAAWNI010000003.1 GCA_022798855.1 Lawsonibacter sp.
ATGCCCTCCAGCTTGCCGCTCTGCTGGTTGATGACCCCGTCCAGGCCGTGGGCGTAGAAGGGGGTGCGCAGCTCCTGGGCGTAGGTGGGGGAGACGGTGGTGACGAAGTTGGAGGCCATGATGGCGCCCTTCATCAGGTTCACGTCCCGGTGGTAGGCCAGCATCCCCTCGTTGAAGTAGCTCCGGTCCAGGCCGATGACGTCCTGGAGGACCTGGTCGCCGTACCGGCCCTGGTACTCGATGTTGTGGATGGTGTACACCGTCTTGGCGTGGTCCAGCTGGGGGATGCGGTATTTCTCCTCCAGCAGGTAGACCGGGACCAGGGCGGTCTGCCAGTCATTGCAGTGGATGATGTCGGGGGCCCAGTCCATCTGGCCCGGGGCTTCCACCACCGCCCGGGAGAAGTAGGCGTACCGCTCGCAGTCGTCAAAGTGGCCGTACAGCTGCCACCGCTTGAAGTAGTACTCGTTATCCACGAACCAGAAGGTGACCCCCTGGTACTCCACCTCGAACAGGCCGCAGTATACCTGCCGCCAGGCCAGCGTGACGTTGAAGTACTTCAAAAAGGCCATCTTGGCCCGCCAGTCCTCGCTGACCCCCTCGTACAGGGGCAGGATCACCTTGACCTCGTGGCCCTCCGCCGCCAGGGCCTGGGGCAGGGAGCCGGCCACGTCGGCCAGTCCGCCGGTTTTGATGAAGGGGGCCGCTTCGGAGGTCGCAAAGAGAATTTTCATAGAAACCACCTTTTTCAAATATTATTGGGATGTCCGCTGCGGGGGGCGGCCGCCGGACCGCCGCCCCCGCAGCCGCCGGGAATCGTTAGGAGGACGCCCTCCCCAAAGCAGGAGGGCGTCCGGAAAAATCAGACGACAGAGCCCTTGGCGATGGCCAGGGGATAGGTGGCGTGGCCCATGAGCATGCGGCCCTCATTCACCGTTACGTCCTTGTCGGCGATGACATAGGACAGGGAGGCCCCCGCTTTGACCACAGTGCCCTGCATCAGCACGCTGTCAGCGACCTTGGCTCCTTTTTCCACAATGACGCCCCGGGCGATGATGGAATTCTCCACCTCGCCTTCGATGAAGCAGCCGTCAGCCACCAGGGAGCAGACCGACTTGGACTCCGGGCCGTAGTAGGTGGAGGGGTTGGACTGGTCCTTGGTGCGGATGGGCCGGGCGGTGTTGAACAGGTCGGCCCGGATGGCGGGGTCCAGCAGGTCCATCGACCGCTGGTAGTAGTCGCCCACCGACTGGAACCGGCCCACATAGCCCTTGTGGATGTACGGCATCATCTTCAGGGACTTCATCCTGGGCTGGAGGACCCCGCGGCTAAAATTGGACACGTCATGGGCGGAGCAGTAGTCCACCATGTCCATCAGCAGCCGCTTGGACAGAATGTATATCTCCAGCGACTCCAGCGCCTTGCCGGCGGCGGTGGGGTGGACCGACAGGTCGGTGATCCGCCCCTCCTCGCTGACCTCCACATACTCGGAGAACCGGGGGGCCCCCTTCAAGGTGGGGGTGCACACCATGGTGATGTCAGCGCCGGAGTTCTTATGCTGCTCGAAAACCTCGTTGACGGGCAGGTTGATGGCCACGTCGCCCCAGGCCAGGAGCACATACTCCTGGCGGATGTCCTCCAGGTAGTCGTAGACCCCGGACAGCGCTTCCATGCTGCCCCGGTACTCCCCGTGGCCCTGCTCGGTGTAGCTGAAGGGGGGCAGGATGCGCAGGCCACCGTGCTTGCGGCTCAGGTCCCAGTCCTTGCCGGAGCCCAGATGGTCCAGAAGGGACTGATAGCTCTGATGGACCACCACGCCCACGTCGGTGATGCCGGCGTTGACGCAGTTGGACAGCATGAAGTCGATCAGGCGGTAGCGCCCGCCAAAGGGCAGGGAGCAGGTGTTGCGGGGGCGGGTCAGCTCCCCTAAATTGGCGTCGGAGCGGTACGCGAACAAAATTCCGTGCAGATCATTCATGCCTGCCCACCTCCTTTTACATCTTCCCGGACCATGGCCTTGGGCGCGACGGCGGCCTTCTCGCCTACCGTAATCCCGGTGGCCACCACGGCTATGCCCCAGCCCTCCCGGCCGTCAGGGGCGGAGCCCACCACGGCCCCGGCTTCTACCGTGGCGTTCTCCGCCACGATGGAGTAGGCCACCTTTGCCCCGGCTTTCACCGTGGCCCCGGGCATCAGGATGGAGTACTGAATATCCGCTCCCTCCTCCACGGTGACCGAGTTGAACAGGACCGAGTTGGCCACTACGCCGTCTACCTGGCAGCCGCCGGTGACCAGAGAGTGGGAGATAGAGGCCTTTGGGCCGGTGACGTGTGGGGGCTTGATGGGGGTGCGGGCGTAGATGGGCCAGCTCTCGTCGTACATGTCCAGGCCGCTGCTGGCCCCCGCCAGCATGTCCATGTTGGCGTCCCACAGCGAGTCGATGGTGCCCACGTCCTTCCAGTAGCCCGCGAAGCGGTAGGCCATCAGCTTCTCGCCGGCGCCCAGCATGTTGGGGATGATGTTTTTGCCAAAGTCGTTGGAGGAGTTGGGGTCGGCTTCGTCATCGATGAGGTATTTGCGCAGCTTGGACCAAGTGAATACATAGATGCCCATGGACGCCAGGTTGCTCTTGGGCTGGGGGGGCTTCTCCTCAAACTCGTAGACCTGGTCGTCGGCTTCCACGTTCAGGATGCCGAAGCGCTTGGCCTCTTCCATGGTGACCTCCAGCACCGAGATGGTGCAGGCCGCCCCGGCCCGCTTGTGGTAGGCCACCATTTCTGAGTAGTCCATCTTATAGATGTGGTCGCCCGACAGGACCACCACATACTCCGGGTCGTACATGTCCAGAAAGCCGATGTTCTGGTAGATGGCGTTGGCTGTGCCCTTGTACCAGGTGCCGACCTCGCCCTCCCGCTGGTAGGGGGGGAGGATATGTACGCCGCCGTCAGACCGGTCCAGGTCCCAGGGCTGTCCGTTGCCCAGATAGCTGTTCAGCTCCAGCGGGCGGTACTGGGTCAGCACGCCCACCGTGTCAATGCCGGAGTTCACGCAGTTGGACAGGGGGAAATCAATGATTCGATACTTCCCGCCGAAAGGCACGGCGGGCTTTGCCACGTTGCTGGTCAGAGCGTAGAGACGGCTGCCCTGGCCCCCGGCCAGCAGCATGGCGACTACTTCTTTCTTCATTTTGGCGTTCACCTCTCACTTTTTGGTTGCGCGGCAGCATCTATAGAGAATTGGGGCCGGAGGGCCCCAAAGGTGCCCGGGAGGACTGCCCCCTCCCCCCGGAGGGGGAGGAAGGCCCGGGGCGGCGGGGCGGACGCCCCCGTTACTTCTCCACCTTCTTGGCGCGGGTCCGCTTGGGTTTTTCCGCGGCGGTTTTTTCCACGGCGGGCTTTTCCGCTTTGGCGGCCTTCTTCGGGGCGGGCTTTTTCTCCGCCTTGGCGGCGGCCTTCTTCGGAGCGGGCTTCTTCTCTGCCTTGGCATCATCCGGCTTTTCCGCCTTGGGCTTGCGCTCGGGGTTCTTCCGCACACAGCGGTAAACTACGGCGGACATGGGGGGCAGGTCGGCCAGGAAGGACTGGGGCTGGTCGTGGCAGCCGACCTTCTCCGTCTTGACCGGCGCCTTGTCCCCGCGGCCCCCGCCGCCAAAGGCGGCGTCGTCGGTGTTGAACACGGCGCTCCAGCTGCCGGCGAAGGGCGCCCCCACCCGGTAGTCCTTCCGGTACTCCGGGGAGAAGTTGCACAGCACCAGCAGCGGGGTCCCCTTCCGGTCCCAGCGGAGGAAGGCCACCGTATTGGCGTTGTTGTCGTCGGCGCACAGCCACTGGAAGCCCTGCCAGGAGTCGTCCTGGTCCCACAGGGGGGCGTTCTCCAGATAGAAGGCGTTTATCGCCTTGACAAAGTCCTGGGTCTGGCGGTGGGGGGTGTATTGCAGCAGGTGCCAATCCAGGGAGTACTCAAAGTGCCACTCGTTCCACTGGCCCAGCTCCGCCCCCATGAAGGTCAGCTTCTTGCCCGGGTGGGTCATCATATAGGCGTAGAAGGCCCGGACGCCGGCAAACTTCTGGGGGTTGTCCCCGGGCATCTTGCCAAAGAAGGAGCCCTTCATGTGGACCACCTCGTCGTGGCTCAGGGGCAGGATATAGTTCTCTGAGAAGGCGTACATCAGGGAGAAGGTAATATCCCGGTGGTTGAACTGCCGGAAATAGGGGTCCAGCTTGATATAGTGGCAGATATCGTTCATCCACCCCATGTTCCACTTGAAGTTGAAGCCCAGGCCCCCGTCGCTTACCGGCTTGGTCACCTTGGGCCAGGCGGTGGACTCCTCCGCCACCATCAGCACGTCGGGGTGGGCGGCGAAGATGGCGGTGTTCAGGTCCTGGAAGAATTTGATGGCTTCCAGGTTCTCGTGGCCGCCGTTCACGTTGGGCAGCCACTCCCCGTCCTTCCGGTTGTAGTCCAGATAGAGCATGGAGGACACCGCGTCTACCCGCAGGCCGTCCATGTGGTACTCCTCCAGCCAGAACATGGCCGAGGAGAACAGGAAGGAGCGCACCTCGCTGCGGCCGAAGTCGAACACGTCGGTGCCCCACTCCTTATGCTCCCCCTTCCGGGAGTCGGCGTACTCGTAGGTGGGGGTGCCGTCGAAGTTGTACAGGCCGAAGGCATCGCGGGGGAAGTGGGCCGGGACCCAGTCCATAATAACCCCTACCCCCGCCTGATGGAGCTGGTCGATGAGGTATTTCAGGTCGTCAGGGGTGCCGTAGCGGCTGGTGGCGGCGAAATAGCCGGTGCACTGGTAGCCCCAGGAGGCGTCCAGGGGGTGCTCCGTGACGGGGAGAAGCTCCACATGGGTGAAGCCCATCTCCTTTACGTAAGGGACCAGATAGCCGGTGATGTCCCGGTAGCTGAGGAATTCCCCCTCGCCGGTGCGCCGCCAGGAGCCCAGATGGCACTCGTAGATGTTCATGGGCCGGCGGTAAGGCGGGTTCTTCGCCCGGAAGGCCAGCCAGTCCCGGTCGCCCCACTGGTAGCCGGTGTCCAGGTCGTACAGCTTGCTGGACACGTCGGGCCGGGTGGCCGCGTGGAACGCGTATGGGTCCGCTTTGCCTACGAAGCCGCCGTCCGCCTTATGTATGGCGTACTGATAGGCGTCGTAGCGGTTCAGGCCGGGGACGAAGGCCTCCCAGATGCCCCCCTCCACACGCTCCATGGGGGTGGCCTCCAGGTCCCAGTTGTTGAAGTCGCCGATGATCGTGACCTTTGGGGCGTTGGGCGCCCACACCCGGAAGAGATAGCCCTTCGCGCCGCCCTCGTCCTTCGCCGGATGGGCGCCGAAGCACTTCCAGGCGTGGGTGGAGCGGCCCTCGGAAAAGGCCTCAAGTTCTAAAAAAAGGTCGTTGGAAGAGAGATTTTCTTGGTATTTAGACATTTTTATCACCTCGTGGAATTCTTTGCCAACCGCTGTCAGCTAAAACTAACAAGGGGGTATCAAACACGCTCGGGTGTATTTAGATAAATTATACAACAAGGGGCGTGGGCCGTCAAGTAAAATAGTGGAAAACCTGTGAGAAATCAAAAAGAAATTCCTACAGCGGCAAGGGGTGGAGGGATGGTCCCTTGGGATATCGCGCGGGGACAGCCTTTTCAGGGACAGGCAGGGGGCAAGCCCTTGTTCCACATGTTGGCCGGTTTGCCGCCCTGCCGCCGGCGGACACGGCAAGCCGTGTCCCTACAAAAAGGATGGTCCCTTGGGGTATCGGTCCGTCAGCCCGCCATCAGCAGTTTGCTCAGCATTCTGCCGAAAATGCCCGGGATGGACAGCCGCTCCACAGGCTCGGGGGCCAGTATGGGGACCGTGTCCCGGAGCTCCTCCCCCACGTAGACCTCCAGCCGCCCCAGAATCTGCCCCCGCTCTACCGGGGCTTCTACGTCCTCCGCCATGGACAGGCGGGTGCCCACCTGGCCCTCCTCGCCCTTCCGGACCAAAAGACGGCAGTCCCGCTCCAGCTGGGGCTGGACCTGGGCCTGGACGCCCAGCAGTACGTCCACAGGGGCCAGCGGGGCCTCCGGATAGACCGGGACCAGGCTGTAATTGGCAAAGCCGTAGTCCAGCAGGGCCTTGGCGTCCTCAAAGCGCTGGCCTACCGTGGGGGACCGCATCACTACGGCAATCAGCTCCATGCCGTCCCGCTCCGCCGTGGCCGACATGCAGTACTGCGCCGAGCTGGTATAGCCCGTCTTCAGGCCGGTGGTCCCCTGGTAGAAACGGACCAGGCGGTTGGTGTTGGTCAGGCCAAAGGCCCCATCACGGATGGAGTCCATCCAGATGGTGGTGTAGTCCCTGATCTTGGGGTGGTTCAATATCAGCTCCCGGGACATCAGGGCGATGTCATGGGCGCTGGTCACATGGCCCTGGGCCGGCAGGCCGGTGCAGTTGAGGAAGGTGGTGTCCGCCATCCCCAGCTCCTGGGCCCGCTGGTTCATCTGGGCGACAAAAGCCCCCTCGCTGCCCGCCAGGTGCTCCGCCAGGGCGACGGAGCAGTCGTTGCCCGACACCACCGTGACGCACTTGATCATCTCTGACACCGGCATCTGCTCCCCCTCCTTCAGATAGACCTGGGAGCCCCCCATGCCCGCCGCGTAGGCCGAGACGGCCACCGGGTCGTCCAGAGAAATCCGGCCCGAGTCCACCGCTTCCATCACCAGCAAAAGCGTCATGATCTTGGTCACGCTGGCCGGCTCCAGCTTCTCGTGGGAGTTTTCCTCCAGCAGAATGGCCCCCGTCTCCTTCTCCATCAGCAGGCAGGAGGCGCAGGACAGCGACAGGCCGCTGTCCGCCGGCGCCGCTTCCGCAGTAAACAGGCCGGTTGTCAGGACAAATGCGGCCAACAGTACAGATGCATATTTTTTCATAGTCGGTTCCTCCTGAATCCATATCCAAGAATTTGCGGGTATGGTCAGGATGTGGAGCGGGCGGTTTTTCTATTCTTTTGGAGGGTTGGTATTTTTTGTTGATTTTGCCTCGCAGAATACAATCCTCAGTCAGCCTTCATCTGACAGCTCTTCTGCCAAAAGAGTATTGCCGCCTGCGGGCGGACGGAATCCCCCCGCCACCGGGCTATGCCCGGAGGCCCCCCCTTTGGCAAGGGGGCTTGGGCGCCTGCGGGCGGGAAGACCGATTCATTTGACTATAGCCTGTACCGGAGGAGAAAGAGGGCGAAAGAGGAAATTTTAAAAATTTTTGTTGGATGCACCAAAATGTGCAACTTTTGCCCTCCGCCGCCCAGGGGTGTAAGGAGGGATGATGTGGCAAGGATCGTCAGGCTCCCAGACCGGGAGCAGATCATTAAACAGATGTGGAAACTGGCCAACGCCGGGGCGGGCGACGCCATCAAGCTGGCCTGCTTCCCCCCCGAGGAGTGGCGGGACACCGAAAAGCTGGAGCTGGACGCCCTCACCGAGTTCAAGCGGGGGAGCAACGGCGTGGTGGAGCTGAAATTCGTGGACCGGGGGCGGCTGCTGGAGCGGCTGCTGGACACCGTGGACCACAGCGGCGAGGACCAGGTGGACCGCTTCCTCCAGGCTATGGAGGGGGAGGGCTAGATGGTTTTTTCCGAGAAGCAGAGACGGGTGCTCACCTGGTGGCGGCCGGACTCCCCGGACAGGGGCATGCAGGCCATCATCTGCGACGGGGCGGTGCGCAGCGGCAAGACCCTGTGCACCGGCCTGTCCTTCTTCTGCTGGGCTATGCGCTCCTTCCAGAACCGGAATTTCGCCCTGTGCGGCCGGACCATCCAGTCCGTGCGGCGGAACCTGCTGTCCGAGCTGATGCCCCTCCTGGAGGGAATGGGCTTCCGGTGCGTGGAGAAGGTGAGCAAAAACGTCATTCAGGTGCGGCTGGGCGGGCGGAAAAATACCTTTTACCTCTTCGGAGGGAAGGACGAGGGCTCCGCCGCCCTCATCCAGGGCGTCACCCTGGCCGGGGCCCTGCTGGACGAGGCCGCCCTGATGCCCCGGTCCTTCGTGGAACAGACCGCCGCCCGGTGCTCCGTCTCCGGAAGCCGGCTTTGGTTCTCCTGCAACCCGGAGTCCCCCGCCCACTGGTTCTATCAGGAGTGGGTCCTGAAGGCGGAGGAGAAAAAAGCCCTGCGCCTTCAGTTCACTATGGATGACAACCCCGGGCTGTCCAAGGAGGTGCGGGAGCGGTACGCCAGCACCTTTCAGGGCGCCTTCTACCGCCGGTTCGTGCTGGGGGAGTGGGCCGCCGCCGAGGGGTTGGTCTACGACTTCTTCGACCAGGGCTTTGTCCAGGAGGCCCCCGAGGGGCCCTTTCAGGAGTGGTATGTGTCCGTTGACTACGGCACCGCCAATCCCACCTCCATGGGGCTGTGGGGGAGGAAAAACGGGGTGTGGTACCGGGTGGACGAGTACTACTACGACGGCCGGGCTGAACGAAGGCAGAAAACCGATGAGGAGTACGCCGGCGACCTGGCCCGGCTGGCCGGCGGCAGGCCCGTCCGGGCCGTCATCGCCGACCCCTCCGCCGCCAGCTTCCGCGAAACCCTGCGCAGAAAAGGCTGGCGGGTGCGGAAGGCCGACAATCAGGTGGTGTCCGGGATTCGGCTCACCGCCCAGCTGCTGAAAAGCGGGGGGATCGTGATTTGCAGGGGGTGCGGCAACGCCATTCGGGAGTTCTCGCTGTACCGCTGGGACGACCGGGCTCCAGGACAGGACCAGGTGCGCAAGGAGCATGACCACGCTATGGACGAGATCCGATACTTCGCCGCCACCGTGGCCGCAAAGGAGGGCCGGGGCGGGATGTTCGCCGGGTGCGTGGAGAGAGGGAGGTTTTAGAACCTGTATTCACAATCTCAAACGACCATCTGGACGGGCCTTTTGCCGCCTTGCGGCGTTAAAAAATCTTGAAATCCACAAAGGATTCCTGTGATTTTTTGCCTTGCAGGGCGGCAAAATTTCTCGTCCATCCGGCATTTTTACTTATGAATACAGGTTCTTAGGAGAAATAGCCCCCCTTGCTAAAGGGGGCTGGCACGGCGCAGCCGTGACTGGGGGATTCCGTCTGTGGGAAGCTCTCCGCTTATCGGAATCCCTCCACCGCCGCCGAAGGCGGCGGTCCCCCTCCCTTTGGCAAGGGAGGCTTGCCGCCTGCGGGCGGGACGGGAGATTATTTGTAAGGAGGAATTGCATGAAATGGTGGAAGCAGAAGCGGCGGGACCCCCCCGCCGCCGTGGTTCAGGTGCGCCTGGCCGAGGGGCACCCCTTCGGGGCGGTGGACCGGTATGTCCCCCTGCACACCGGGGAGGCGGCCCTGTACCGGGCTATCCGGGAGGGGGTGCCCATCCTGGACGCCGCCATCTGGAAGCTGGTGCGGCTGTGCGGCGGGGTGGGGGCCAAATGCGGCAATCCCGCCGCCCAGGCGGGCCTGGAGGAGTTTTTCCGCACCGTGGACACCGGATGGGGACAGCGGGGCATCCAGTCCTTTCTGGACCGCTACCTGGACGACCTGTTTACCTGCGGCCATGGGCTGGGGGAGATTGTCCTCACCCCCGACGGGCGGGAGGTCGCCGCCCTGCTGTGCGCCGCCCCGGAACAGGTGGAGGTGAAAATCGGGGACAGCCCCCTGGACTTCCGGCTGTGCCGGGCGGGGCTGGGGGAGGACCGGGAGCTGCCTTTTCAGGAGCTCCTCCTCTTTACCCCCTTCCAGCCCACCGGAGACGCCCCCTGTGGGGTGTCCCTGCTGCGGTCTATGCCCTTTCTCGCGGGTATCCTATTGAAAATCTTTCAGGCTGTCGGCCAGAATTGGGAGCGGGCGGGCAGCCTGCGCTTCGCCGTGGTGTGCAGGCCCGGAGAGGGCGAGGAGGCCTTCGCCCAGGAGCGGTGCGGCCAGATCGCTCAGGAGTGGTCCGCCGCTATGCAGGCCGGCCGGGAGGGCGCCGTCCGGGATTTTGTGGCCGTGGGCGACGTGGACATCAAGGTCATCGGGGCGGACAGCCCTGTCCTGGACAGCCAGGTCCCGGTGCGGCAGATTTTGGAGCAGCTGGTGGCCAGGACCGGCATCCCACCCTTTATGCTGGGGCTGTCCTGGTCCTCCACCGAGCGGATGAGCGCCCAGCAGGCCGACCTGCTCACCACCGAGATCACCGCCATCCGCCGGGCCGTGGAGCCAGCCCTGTGCCGGGTGGCTGAGCTTTGGCTGCGGCTCCACGGGTTCGGCCCCAAGGCGGAGATCGTCTGGGAGGACATCAACCTCCAGGATATGGTGGAGGAGGCCAGAGCCCAGCTCTACCTGGCCCAGGCGGAAAAGTTGAGGAGGGAATTATGAAAATTGTGAAGGAGAATGTGGGCGGCGGACAGGCACCGGCGACCGCCCAGGATTTGGAGCTGATCGGCGCGCTGGCCCGGAAGCCCTTGGGGCCGGAGGAGGTGTATACCTTCTCCGTGCGGCTGTGCGACAATGAGGTCGACCGGGATTTTGAGCGGTTCACCCCCCAGACCCTGGAGGAGCTGGCCCCCATGTTCGTGGGCAAGGCCGGCATCTTTGACCACCAGTGGTCCGCACGGGGCCAGGCCGCCCGGATCTATAAGACCGAAATCGTCCGGGAGGGCGGCCGGATGACCCGGGCGGGGGATGAGTACGTCTGGCTCAAAGGCTGCGCCTATATGGTGCGCACCGACAGCAATCGGGACTTGATCGCCGAGATCGAGGGGGGCATCAAAAAAGAGGTCAGCGTGGGGTGCTCCGTGGAACACGCAATTTGCTCCGTCTGCGGCCGGGACCGGACCCAGGCCGACTGCGGCCATGAGAAGGGCCGGGAGTACGGCGGACAGCTGTGCTGGGCCGACCTGGAGGGGGCCGGGGACGCCTATGAGTTCTCCTTTGTGGCCGTCCCCGCCCAACCCGCCGCCGGGGTGGTTAAGGCCCTGGGGGGCCGCCAGGCCGCCGCAAGGCTGGAGGAGGAGGCCGCTCTGGGCCGGAAGTATCTCGACGGCCTTCGGGATGAGGTGGTCCGGCTGGCCCTCCTGGCCGACCGGGAGCTGGACGGGAGGGCCATGAAGTCCCTGGCTGGAAAGCTCTCCCACCAGGAGCTGGAGGAGCTGCGCATGTCCTACGCCCGGAGGGCCGGGGAGCGGTTCCCCCTGCGGACGCAGCTCAGTTATGAGGCAAAAAACGCCCCCTTTGACGAAGAGAACAAGGCGTTTTTGGGGTGAGTCCCTTCGTGCGCAGAGTCGCTGGTTTGTCCCCCTAGGGCGCAAGGCCGCTGGCTGCCCCCCCTCAGTCTGGCCTGCGGCCAGACAGCTCCCCCACAAGGGGGGGAGCCTGGCCCTGCGGGGGATGTGGGGATTGAAACGCGGAATCCCTCCACCACCGGGCTTCGCCCGGCGGTCCCCCTCCCTTTGACAAGGGAGGCTTGCCGCCTGCGGGCGGGACGGGGAGATTGACTGGCGGACAATGTCCGCCCCTACATAATGCCGTTCGCCTGTAGGGGCGCACGGGCGGCCACAGGCCGCCCCTACAAAAAACGCAGCATAATTAGAAGGAGTGTGGATCAATATGGCATATTATTACGACAATTTGAAGCTGGACAAGGGGATGTACCGGGAAGCGGGGCGGTCCTTCAGCCAGGTGCTGGAGAGCCAGGACCCCAGCGAGCGCTACAAGGGCACCAGCCTGGAGGGGCTGGACGCCTTCCAGCGGCAGCTGAAACGCTTCGGCATTCGGGTGAAAGGGGAGTCGAGCGACCCGGTGGAGGCCTTCTTCCGCACCTCTGACGCCGCCGTCCTCTTCCCCGAGTACATCGCCCGCACCGTACGCCAGGGAATGGAGGAGGGGGACGTCCTCCCCCACATCACCGCCGCCGTCACCAAAATTGACGGCCTGGACTACCGCTCCATCACCTCCGAGGCCGGGGGCGAGGAGAAAAAGCTGAAGCCGGTGAACGAGGGGGCGGCCATCCCCTCCACCACCATCAAGGTCCAGTCCAACCTGGTCAAGCTGAAAAAGCGGGGCCGCATGCTGGTGGCCAGCTATGAGGCCGTGCGCTTCCAGAAGCTGGACCTCTTCTCCGTCACCCTGCGCCAGATCGGCGCCCACATCGCCAGGACCCACCTGGAGGACGCGGTGGACGTGCTCATCAACGGCGACGGCAACGAAAACCCCGCCGCCACCACCACCATCGAGGCGGGAAAGCCCCTGGACTACGGCGCACTGGTGGACTTCTGGGCCAAGTTTGACCCCTATGTCATGAATACCCTGCTGGTGTCCGGCGACGTGATGCTCCAGCTGCTTAAGCTGCCCGAGTTCCAGAACCCCCTCACCGGGCTCAACTTCCAGGGCACCGGCAAGCTGACCACCCCCCTGGGGGCCACCCTGCTGCGCACCTCCGTGCTGCCCGTGAAAACCGCCGTGGGCCTGGACCGCCGCTTCGCCCTGGAGATGGTCCAGAGCGGCGACGTGATGGTGGAGTACGACAAGCTCATTGACCGCCAGCTGGAAAGAGCTGCCATCACCACCATCAGCGGCTTCGCCAAGGTGTTCACCAAGGCCAGCCAGGTCCTGAAGGTGTGATATGGAGCAGGAGGTTTTGGCCCTGTGCAGGGCGATGGGCGCCGGACAGGAGGAGCTTCTCCTCCCCCTGGTGCGGGCGGTATGCGCCCAGCTGGCCGGACAGCTGAAGGAGGGGGCGGCCCCGGAGGACTGCGGCCCCGCTTTTCCCCTGGCCGCCGCCATGACTGCCATGGACCGGCTGGCCGGCATGTCCGGGGGCGCCGGGGAGGCGGCTTCCTTTACCGCCGGCGACCTGACCATCCGGCAAGCGTCCGGGACAAGGGCGGACAGCCTGTCCCGCCAGGCCCAGGGGCTGCTGGCCCCCTGGCTGGCGGACGCCGGATTTGTCTTTCAGGGGGTGCCGGGATGATGGAACGAATCTGGGACGACATCCTGCGCCGGTTCGGCCAGCCGGTCGTCCTGAAACAGAATGGGCGGACCACCGCCCTCCAGGCGCTGATCCAGCCCCTTTCCGCCCAGAGCCAGAGCCAGGAGCAGGAGTGCCCCGGCCCCCTGGGGCTGGGCCGGAGGGACCTGTTCCGGTACATGGGGCCCGCCGGATGCCCCCTGGAGTTGGACGCCCTGGTGGAGTGGCAGGGCCGGGACTACCGGGTCCAGTCCGCCCACCTGGTGGGACAGGGGGTCTGCCCCTACTGGCGGGCCACCCTCTACCCCCGGGACGAGGTGGGCCTATGAGCGCCGGGCTGGAAAAGGTCCTTCAGGCAGTGGCCGGATACCTCAGCGGCAGAGGGGTCCCCGCCGCCACCGCCTGGCCCGCCGGCCCCCGCCAGGAGCGGGAGGGGCCGTTGGTGCTCGTCTCCCTCCGGGGATGCAGGGTGGAACCCTCCGGCTTCCAGAACTACCTGGGGGAGTCCTTTGACCAGGAGGGCGGCCGCTGGACAGAGTGCTATGGAAAAAAGGTTCGGCTCACCCTGGGCCTGGACATCTACGCCCCGGAAAAAGAGGGCGGGGACATGGTTCAGTCCGCCTTCGACGCCCTGGCCGCCGCCCTCCTCCTGGAGGGTCCGGAGGGGCTGGACCTGCTGGAGCTGTCCTGCGGCGAAACGGCCCGGGACGGCGGAAGCCGCCGGCTGAGACGGCCGGCGCAGGCCGTCTTCTCCGCCTTCCTCTGGGCCGGCGGGGACATGGAGGGCGGCGTGTTTACCGATTTTGAATTGCGAGGTGTGGTGAAACAATGAGTATTTCCGTACATCAGCGTCCGGGGGTCTACTCCTCCTACGACGCTTCCGCAGTGGTCAGCGGCCGGGGCGCCGGCCGACTGGTGGGCCTTGCGGCCGTCAACACCCAGGCCCAGGCCGGGGCCCCCCAGACCATCACCAGCTACGACCGGGCGGTGGCCGCCTTCGGCTCCAACGGGCCGGAGGACATGGCCGAGCTGATCCGCCTGGCCCTGAAAAACGGGGCTTCCGGGGTGGTGGCCCTCCCGGTGGCCGACGAGAGCGGCTACGAGGACGCCTTCGCCCAGCTGGCCGGCATGGAGGACATCGCCCTGGCCATCTGCGGCAGCACCGATCTGGCGGTGCAGAAAAAGCTGCGGGACAG
The DNA here is from genome assembly GCA_022798855.1 of Lawsonibacter sp. GTDB lineage: Bacteria > Bacillota > Clostridia > Oscillospirales > Oscillospiraceae > Lawsonibacter. Next base: position 14,135 of record JAAWNI010000003.1, read on the forward strand.
CGTGGCCGAGGCTTCCGGCCTGCGCCGGGAGCGGCTGTGCGTGGCGGCTGGGGCCAAGGACGAGACGGTGGAAGAGCTCATCGCCCGGGCCAAGGAGCTGAACCACGAGCGGGTGGTGCTGGCCGCCCCCGGGGCGGTGGACGGGGAGGGGGGTTCCATCTCCGGCCTGCTCCTGGCCGCAGCCCTGGCCGGGGCCATCGCCGGGGAAAACGACCCCGCCATCCCCCTGGGGGGCGCTGAGCTGTCCGGGCTGAGCGGGCTGTCCGCACGGCTGGAGGACAAGGACATCGACCGGCTTATCTTGGGGGGCGTTACCCCCGTGGAGAGCCTGGGGGGCGTGGTCAGCGTAGTCCGGGGCGTCACTACCCGCACCACCTCCGGCGGCGCCCCCGACCCCGCCTGGAGGGACCTGTCCGCCATCCGGGTGGTGGACGACGTCATCCCCGGCCTGCGCGCCGCCCTGCGGGCCAAGTTCCGCCGGGCTAAAAATACCGCCCAGAGCCGGGGGGCCATCCGGGCCCAGGTGGTGCTGGAGCTGGAGAATAAGCTGGCCAGGGAGATCATTACCGGCTACGACGGCGTGGCCGTCGCCGCCGACCCCGAGGACCCCTCCCGGTGCCTGGTGGACTTCTCCTTCGCTGTGGCCCACGGGCTGAACCAGATTTGGCTCACCGCCCATATCACGGTGTGATTGCGTAGGGCACGGCGACCCTGGCGTGCCGCGCCCATAGCAAAACGGCGCGCCGGGTCGCCGCGCCCTACAGGATGTGAAGGTAAGGAGGTATTACAGTTATTATGAGTATTCCGGGATTCCCTACAAGCAGCGACATCTATCTGGAGGTGGACGGGGTCCGGGTGGCGGTGGTGCAGAGCTACACCGCCAGGACCACCAAGAGCAGCACCGCCGTGGAGGCCTTCGGCGAGTCCGAGCCGGTGGCCACCGTCCCTGGCCAGGCCGCCCACGTCATCGAGCTCACCCGGCTCTACGCCACCGACGAGGCCATCCGGGACGGGGTGGATTTCTACTCCATGAAGGATTTCTCCCTGGTCATCTGCAAGCCGGATAAGAAGATTATCTACTCCGACTGCCAGTGGAGCGCCATCCAGGAGAGCGCCAGCATCGGCAGCATGGTGCTGGAGAAGGTCACCCTGGTGGCCTCCCGGCGCATCGAAACGGGGGTGTGACCATGTCTATTCTGGCCGGCCGGGACCGGATTCCCCTGGACAACGGCATGGAGCTGCGGCTGCTGTCCGCCCTGGAAGCCCTCCAGGCCCGTCGGGAGGGGCGGGAGCTGGCCCAGGACGGCCGGGAGCTGGCCCTGTGCTCCAACGCCTGCCTGCTGGCCCGGGCCCTGGAGCGGGCCGGGGGCCGCGCCCCCCTCTTCTCCAGCGGCCGGGAGGTGCTGGCCGGGCTGACCGTGGAGGAGATCGGCGCCCTGTCCGCCCGCTGGGCCGCCTTCGCCCGGGAGAGCGACCCCGGCCTGGAGCTGTCCTCCCCCCAGCTGGAGGAGCTGAAAGGGGGGCTTCGGGAGGACTCCGGCGAGCGGCTGCGGTGGCGGGTGCTGCGGCAGTTCCACGCTCTGCCCTCCGAGGACCGGGCCAGGGCCATGAAGGGCCGGGACTACCTCTGGTGCCTGGCCAACACCCTCCTGGACCGGGAGGAGGCGCTGGAAAGGCTGTGCCCCGCCTGCCGGGCCAAGGCCCTGGAGGAGCGCTGCTCCGCCTGCGGCCAGCCCGCCGCTTCCTGGGGCGGCGTCAACCCCGCCTTTGACCAGGAGCGCTTTGACAAGCTGAAGGAGGGGGAGGGCCTTGACTGACTACCTGGAGGAGCTGCTGGACCGCGCCGGCCCTCTGCTGGAGCAGGTGCGGCGGATGGAGCGGAAAGGGCCCCTCCAGAGGGAGCCTGGGGCGGAAGGCCCTCCCCCCTCCCCCGCCGCTCCTTCCGGCGGGTCCGAGCCGGTGGCCACCGTCCCCGGCGGGGTGGGCCCCCTCCAAAAACGGGCTCCGGCGGAGGCGGCCAGGACCCCGGACAGCCCGCAGCCCAGCGGCCCTCCCGCCCCCGCTTCTCAGGAAGAGGGACCGGAAACTCCCCCCGGCGGAGGGGGCTGGGAGGAGATGGACGCCCTCCCCTCCCCCCTGCTGGACCAGCTGGCAAGGCTGGAGCGGGCGGCGGGCTTCTCTGGCGGGGCGCCCGCTCCCGAACCCCCCTCCGCCCCTAAAAAGGACGGGGGCTACCCCCTCTCCCTGGTCAAGCCGGGGGCCCCGGACCTCGATCCGGTGGGGGCGGAGTCCGCCGGCTGGGCCGGGACAGCCGGACGCCCCCTCCCTCCCCCCGGCGGGGCGCTGAGCTGGGCGGAGGAGGCCGACCGGGCCTTCCGCCGGGACAGCCGCCGCTACGACGGGGGCTTCTATCTCTACTAAAAGGAGGAATCCGATGAATCTATCCCCCATGCGCTACAGGAGCTACACCTGGCCCCACAATCCCAGGGTCTACTCCATCGACTACCACAGGACGCTGGCCGTCCACAAACTGCCCTTCGGCCTGTACCAGCTCCAGGACCTGGGGCGGACCAACCGGGTCATGAAGGGGGAGGGGGAGTTCGTGGGCGAGGGAGCCTACGGCCAGTTCGGCCAGCTGGCCAACACCTTCTACCTGGAGGGCCCCGGCCTGCTGGTCCACCCCCTCTGGCAGGCCTCCAATGCCTACTTCGTCTCCCTCCGGCTGGAGCAGGAGCCCCGGCCCGACTATGTGCGCTACTCCTTCGAGTTCTGGGAGGAGAACGACCTGCGCGGCGGCATCGCCACACGGACAACGGAACATCCCTCCGGCGGGACGGCCAGCACCCCCGCCGCCGGGGCCCAGGCCCGCTGGCACACAGTCGCCAAGGGGGACACCCTCTGGGCCCTGGCCCAGCGGTACGGCCTGTCCCTGCATCAGCTGGTGGCCCTCAATCCCCAGCTGAAAAACCCCAACCTGATCCGGGTGGGCGAGGAGGTGCGTGTGGGATGACCGCCTACGTGGTTGACGCCGGCGGCCAGCGGTGGACCCTGCCCGACCCAACGGCCTGGCGGCTGGAGTACACCTCCGGCACCCCCTGCGACAGCTTCTGGCTGCGCTGTCTCTGGGACAGGGAGAACACCGCCCGGCCCGACAGCTGGGTGGAATTTTTTGCCGAGCACGAGGGGGAGCGGGTGTTTACCGGGCTGGTGGACGAGTGCGAGGCCGCCGCCGGCCCCGGAGGGCGGCTGCTGGAGATCTCCGGCCGGGGGATGGCCGCCCGGCTGCTGGACAACGAGGCCCTGGGGCAAGACTACCAGTCCGCCACCCAGGCCGACATCCTCCGGGACCACGTCCTCCCCTACGGCGTCTCGGCGGCCCCCGGCGGACAGCTGCCCCCGGTGTCCCAGTTTTCCGTCACCACCGGCAGCAGCGAGTGGTCGGTGGTCTATGACTTCGCCCGCTACCACGGGGGCGTGGCCCCCAGGTTTGACCGCCAGGGGCGGCTGGTCCTCTCCGGCTGGAATGACAGCCAGGAGCGGGTGGTGGACGACAGCACCCCCGTCCTCTCCCTGGTCCGCCGGGACCGGAGGTATGGAACCCTGTCCCAGGTGCTGGTGCGGGACCGGTGGAGCGGCCGGGTGGAGGCGGTGGGCAATGCGGACTTTCAACGGGCCGGGGGCCAGGCCCGCCGGGTGATCACCATGCCCACCCGGAGCAGCTACAAGGCTATGCGCTACTCCGGCCAGTTCCAGCTGGACAAGTCGGCCAGCGAGTTGGCCCGGGTGGAGGTGACGGTGGGAGAGCCCTTCTGCCTCTGGCCCGGCGACCTGGTCACCCTCCAGCGCTCCGGCTGGGCCTGGAACGGCCGCTATCGGGCCGCCCAGGTCACCGTGGGGCTGGATTCTTCCGGCTGCTGGAGCAAAATCCAGCTGGCCGACCCGGATTTTGTGGCGTGAGCGCGCCTGTTTGAACATGCTGCCCCCTGTAGGGGCGGGTATTACCCGCCCGTTTTTGTAATACACCTCCTTTGGACACGCGGGCGGATGATATCCGCCCCTACAGGGCCCGCAATCCCTGGCGGCAGATGGTACAATACATTGACGAGGTGACGAATATGTGGACATCGGAAAGGAATCGAAATCTCCCGGTGCGGGAGGCGGCGGCGGAGCTGGGCACGGTCACGCTGGGCGGCGACCCGGCGGGGGTCAGCCTGGGGGGTGAGCGGCGCTGGCTGGCGGTGTACAGCCCCGGCGGCTACAGCTGGCGGCCCACCGCCGGGGACAAGGTGCTGGTGCTGAAGGCCGGGGCCGAAGGGGAATCCCCCTGCGTGCTGGGCACCGTCCAGGAGCCGGAGGGGGACGCCCCCCTGCGCCCAGGGGAGGTGCGGCTGAAAGGCGGCGGGAGCGCCATCCACCTGGGCCAGGACCGGCTGGAGCTGTCCGGACAGCTCTACCTCAACGGCCAGTCCCTCCGCGACGCTGTGGCGGCCATTGTGGCCAGCCTGCTGTAAAGGGGGCGCGGACATGGAGCGAAAGCTGATGGATGGGGACTATGTCCCCGACGGCTCTGGGGGGTTGACCACCCTGTCCGGCGGCGAGGAGGTGCTGGCCCGGGTCCTCTTCCGGCTTACCGCCCGGCGGGGCGCCCTCCCCTTCCTGCCCCGGCTGGGCAGCCGGCTGGGCCAGCTGGGACGGGAGCGCCCCTCCGCCCGCCAGGCCCTGGCCGCCCAGTACGTGGCCGAGGCCCTGCGGGAGGAGCCTGAGCTGTCCGTCAATTCGGTGGAGCTGGACCAGAGCGGGGAGTCCGGCCTGCTCACCGTCCGGCTGGACTGGCGGGGGGAGGAGCTCACCGCCCAGATGGCGGTGTAACCCGCCGGCATCTTAAAAAGCTGTACCAATAGCCTCAACACAAATCTTTGCGGCCAAAATTGCCGCTGACTGCGTTAAAAAATCTTGAAATACACAAAGTATTCCTGTGATTTTTTGCCTTGCCATCGGCAATTTTATCTCGCAAATCTGTATCTTTCGGCTAATGGTACAGCTTCTAACTTACTGGGAGGGAATGGATGAAAACCATAGACGAAATTTATCAGGAGATGCTCTCCCGCTTCGGGGAGCGGACGGGGCTGGAGCCCCGCGAGGGCTGCGACCTCTCCGCCCGGCTCTACGCCCTGGCGGCCCAGGTCTATGCCTTGTACGTCCAGGGGGAGTGGGTGGCCCGGCAGGCCTTCCCCCAGACGGCGGAGGGAGTCTATCTGGACTATCACGCCCAGCTCCGGGGCCTGGAGCGCAAGCCGCCGGTGGCCGCCGAGGGGACGGTGCGCTTTACCGCCGGGGAGGCCTCCCCTGCCCCCCGGGACATCCCCCAGGGCACCGTCTGCATGACCACCGGCCTGGTGCGGTTCGAGACGTCTAAGCCCGCCGTCCTGGCGGCGGGGGCGCTGTCGGTGGATGCCCCCATCCGGGCCCTGGTGCCGGGGGCGGCGGGGAATGTGTCCGCCGGGACCATTGTCTCCATGGCGGTAGCCCCCATGGGCATTTCCGCCTGCTACAACCCCCTGCCCTGCGCCGGCGGCGCCGACGGCGAGGGGGACGCCGCCCTGCGGGAGCGGGTGCTGGAGAGCTTCAAGCGCCTGCCCAACGGGGCCAACGCCGCCTTCTACCAGCAGGGCGCTTTGTCCTTTGACCAGGTGGCCGCGGCGGCGGTGGTCCCCCGGCCCCGGGGGGTGGGGTCGGTGGACGTGGTCCCCGCCACCCTGGCCGGCCTGCCCAGCCAGGAGCTTCTGGATGAGCTGGAGGACTACTTCCAGGCCCGGCGGGAGATTGCCGTGGACCTGAAGGTCCGCGCCCCCAGGACCACGACGGTGAACATCGCTGTCCAGGTGGAGGTCCAGGCGGGGCGGGACAGGGACAGGGTGCTGGCCCAGGTGCGGCAGGCCCTGGAGGACTGGTTCACCGGCAGGCTGCTGGGGCAGGACATCCTCCGGGCCAAGCTGGGGGAGATCATCTTCCACTGTGACGGGGTGGCCAACTACGCCATCACCGCCCCGGCCGCCGACCTCCCGGTGTCCAGCGACACGCTGCCCCTGCTGGGCGCTTTGACGGTGGAGGAGAAGCCATGAGCCACGCCCAATATCTGCGGGACCTGCTCAGGCCCCTGGGGGTCTATAACCTGGAAGCCCCCTTCAACGGCGGCGAGCTGGACGTCCAGGGGGCCGCTCTGGACGGGGCCATGGACTGGCTGGAGGAGGTCCAGCGGGAGAGCTCCCTGGCTACGGCAGAGGACTGGGGGCTGGAAAACACCGCCCAGCTCTTTGTCCGCCGCCCGGTGGCCGACCAGCCCAAAAAGCTGGCCGCCGCCCTGGCCGCCCTGCTGCGCATCGGCGGCGACAGCTTCACCCTGGCCGCCATCAACGACACCATCTCCGGCTGCGGCGTCCCCGCCGTGGTCAAGGAGCTGGGAAAGGGGCAGGTTTCTGTCTCCTTCCCCGGCATCGCCGGGGAGCCCCAGGGCTTCCAGAGCCTGAAAGAGATTATCGAGGACATCCTCCCCGCCCATCTGGGCATCGAGTATGACTTCTGGTTCCTCACCTGGCAGGAGCTGGAGGACAACTTCCCCAGCTGGCAGTCCATCGAGGACCTGGAGCTGTCCTGGACCCGGCTGGAGACTTTTGTGGAATTTTTGTAAAATAGAAGGTGGCGGGGGGGTTCCAGCAAACGAAACAGCTTTATATTACGGAATCCCCCAGTCACCGCCTGCGGCGGCGACAGCCCCCTTTAACAAGGGGGCCTTTGGAGCAGGACCAAGGCCTTCAAGCGCCCAAGCCCCCCTTGCTAAAGGAGGGAGGGCCGCCGGGTGAAACCCGGTGGCGGGGGGATTCCGTTCACAGGAAATCTGTAGGGCGCAACGACCCCAGTTCGCCATTCTCTAGCAGCAGGGGAAATTCCGGCAAACAGACCGCCCCGGCGCTCAAGCTGAGCGCCGGGGCGGTTTTGTATTCTCAAGCTTCTCAGTAGGTCAGGACCCGGTGGAGCACCTCGGCCATGGCGATCCGGGTCAGTGGGTCCTTGGGGGCGATCCGTCCCCCGGACACGGGCAGATAGCCCATCTGGAGGGCGTAGGACACCGCGCCCTGGGCGTAGCCGGAGACGCTTCCCCCGTCGCTGTAGCTGTCCAGGGTGCTGGCGTAGCCGTCGCCGGCGCTCCAGCCCACTGTCCGCATGGCCTGGCGGACCATAATCAGGGCGTCCTCCCGGGTCACCTGGAGCCCGGGGCCGTAATTGCCGCCGCCGATGCCGCTGACCACTCCCTGGGCGTACAAGGTATTCACTGCCTGGGCGTAGTAGGCGCTTCTCGGGACGTCGTTGAAGACCTCAGAAGCCCCGGCCGGGCTCATGCCGAAGGCCTTATAGACCATCAGGGCAAAGTCCCCCCGGGTGATGGACCGCTCCGGGCCGTACTGGGTGGCGGAGACTCCCGCTGTGATGCCGTTGTCGTAGAGGTACTCCACCGCCGCCCGCTGCTGGTTGTCATACTGCCCCAGGTCGTTGAAATAGGAGGTGGTATAGCTGGGGGCCACGGTGATGACCACCTCCCCCTCAAAGGTGGAGTTGTTGGAGTTGGTGCCGGTGTAGGGCAGGACCACCGTGCCGCTGAACCCGGCCTTGGGCACAAAGGACAGGTCGGAAATCAGGTTGCTTCCGCTGACATTGTAGCTGGAGGCGGTGCTGGCCTGCCTGTCATACCGGGTGGGGCTGGTGTAGCGGTAGTACAGGTGGCCGGCGGTGCTGGCGGGCATGGAGCTGAATCGGATGGAGCTGAGGTTGGAGCCGCTCCGGCCGAAGTCGGACCCCCGGAAGCCCACCGGGGCGCTCCGGGTGGAGTACCGCACGGTGACCGCCGCGCTGGGCCGCTCCACCTGGACCTCCACCATGCCCTCAAACTCCTCGCTGTTGGTGGACCTGGCCTGGAAGTAGATGTTCACCGTGCCGCTGAACCCGCTGGCGGGGATGAAGGCCACCCGGTCCAGCTCGCTGGCGCTGATGGAGGTGTTGCTGGAGGTGATCCGGGTGCCCTTGCTGGAGCTGGAGCGGTAGCCCCGGTACAGCTCGCCCTGGCTGGTGGAGGGCAGCTCAAAGCGGACGGTGCTGATATTCCGGTCCGTCTCCCACTGGGACAGGTCGTCGAAGTCGTCCCGGTTGAAGACGGCCGCCACGCCGCTGTCGGTGGTATAGCTGATGTCCCCCCTGCTCCCGCCGGCCCCGTCGGAGGAGATGGTGATGACCCCGTTGAAGGTGCCTCCGTCTCCGCTGGCGTAGCCCACGAAGGGGATGTCGATGGAGCCGGAGAAGCTGTTGGACGCCCGGAAGGACAGATTGCTGATCCGGGTGCCCGAGCTGCTGTTCCGGTAGGAGGTGCTGGTGTTCGCCCGGGTGTTGTTGCCATAGTACACCACGCCGTCCGCGCTGCTGGGCAGGCTCTGGAAGCGGATGTAGTCCAGGGTCCGGTCGGTCAGGCTGCGGCACAGCCGGGTGAAGTCGCCGGTGTTGAAGCTCACCGACCGGCCGGCGGCGCAGGTGTACTGGATGTTGCCGGAGCCGCCCCCATCCCGCACGTTGATCTCCACGTTTCCGGTGAAGGTGGTGCCGTCATTGGTGCAGCCGGTGAAGGGGATCCGTACGGTGCCGGAGAAGTCCTCGGCGCACAGGAAGGTGATCCGGTCCAGCCGGGGGCTGTAGCTGCCGTAGTAGTAGTTGGTGCCCTGGGAAACCGGGGTCCCCCGGCCGCCGGAGGAGCGGTAGTCGTAGTACAGGGTGCCCTCGCTGGCGGAGGGCAGGGAGTCAAAGCGGATATAGTTCAGGGTCTGGCGGGTGGAGAGGAGCTGCTCACAGTAGCTCTGGAAGTCCCGGTCGTCCAGGGCCACCGCGCCGCCCTGGGGGGCGTCATAGGCCGGGCCGCCGATGCCGCTGCTAGTCTCCCGGTCCACGGTAATGACGATCTGCCCGTTGTAGCGGGTGTTGGAGGTGCCCGCCACATAGCCGGTGTAGTAGATGGTCACCGTGCCGATATAGCCGGGGGCTGGGATGAACCAGACGTCGTCCAGCACGTTCAGCCGGTAGCGGGTGTTCAGGGTGACCTGGGTGCCGTAGTTGTTCTCGCTGACATAGTTGGTGTACAGCTTGCCCTGGCGCTCAGAGGGCAGGGAGAAGGTCACATAGTCCAGCGTACCGTTGGTGGCCCGCTGGCAGGCCCGGTTGAACTCGGTGCTGCTGAACTTCACCGGGGTGTTGTACTTGGTATTCAGCGAGAAGGTGGGCGTCTCCTCCTGCTCCACCGTCAGCATGATCCGGCAGGAGACAGCCTCCCCCGTGGTGCTGAAGGCGTTGTAGGTGATGACCGCCGGGCCGCTGTAGCTGGGGTTGGGGACGAAGGTGACATTTTTCAGGTCCAGCTGGCCGTTTTTGGGGTTGAGGTAGTAGCTGTCCCGCTGGGCCACGCCCTGGCCCCGCTGGGCTTCGGAGATGTAGTTGTAGTACAGGGTGCCCTGGTTGGTGGGCACCGACAGGCTGGTCAGATGGGACAGCGTCCCGCTGACCTGGCCGCTGAGCTTGCCCGTCAGCGAGCTGAAGGGCAGGTTGTAGCCCCCCTGGAGGGTGCCCCACTCAATGGTGCTCTGCCCCGCGCTCACCGTGACGGTGAAGGAAGCGGTGTAGGCCCCGCAGTAGCCGGTGATGGTGGTGCTGCCGGGGCCCCGGCCCACGACGCTGCTTCCGCTCACCTCCGCCACGGTGTTGTCCTGCGTCTGCCAGCTGATGGCCCGGCCGTTGACCGCATTGCCATAGCGGGTAACGCCGGGAATGGGCAGCTTCTCGTTCTCTGTCAGGTTTTTCAGCTTGTCAACGGCTTCGGGGTCCAGGACCAGGCCGCTGACCTCTACGATTATCGTCTGCTTCTCCTGGTTGCCCTCCTCGCCGATGGAGGCGGTGATGGTGGCCCGGCCGGGGCTGTTGGCGTAGACGATGGCCCCCTGGCCGGTGGAGTTGGTAGCCTGGACAGACGCTGTTGAGGAGCCCTCAGGCTCCGTATCCGTGACGCTCCAGGTGACCACCTCGCCGGCCGGGTCCGTGGTCGCTTTCAGCTCCTGCTGCTCGTTCTCCTCCATCGTGAGGGGGCCGGTGGGGGTGATCCGAATGCTCCCCATCCGCTGGATGACGGTGACGGTGCAGGTAGCGGCGGCGGTCGTCTTGTCCTTATAGGTGGCGGTGACGGTAACGGTGGTAGTGCCGGGGTTGACGCCTTTTAACGTGGCGGAGTTGGTCCTGAGGTTGGGGGTGATCGTGGCAATGTTGCTGTTTCCAATGGACCAGCTGTAAGCGGCGTTTTGGCTTACGGTGGAGGTATTGCCATCGCCCCATTTCGCGGTCACGGTGAAGCTGAGCGTATCTGTGTCCCCGGTTTTGAGGGCCTCGACCGTGTTCTTGTTCAGCGCGCCGGTGAGCTCCACCAGGGTGTCCCCCGGCGCGGGCCCTGGGTCAGGCGTGCTGGCGGCTTCAACCGTGACTGTACATTCACTTGTATACGTTTTTGTATCTTGAGCTGTGTAAGAAGCCGTAATTTTAGCGGTTCCCGCCGATTTAGCCGTAACTTGACCGTTGTTGTCAACCGTTGCGACCGCGCTGTTGTCGGAACTCCAGGTGATTCCAGTTGTTATAGCTGTGCCATCTTCTTCCGTCGCTTCAAGTTTCAATGACTGTTGTTCTCCAACTTTTATTGTAACATTGCTGCTTTCCAGTTCAAAAACAACGGAATCAGCCGCCCATACTGCCGGAGCCAGCGTCAGGCACATCGCCACGGTAAGAAACAGCGCCATCCAACGGCGTCCAAGGGAGTTCTTCATGTCAAACACTCCTTTTCAGATCGAGCTTTGGGAAATGGGACGGCGGGAGCGAGCCGGAACCCGCTCCCGCAGAGGGTTTAGTAGTTCGTCCAGGTGGCGACGAAGTAGGCTGCCTGGATCCCGATGCCGCTCTGGTTGGGCGGCGTTCCATAGGTAAGGGTAAGGGTCAGCTTCTGCCGGCTGCCATAGCCGCCGTTGTTGGCGATGAAGCCCTGGTCAAACAGAATGATGCTGTCGCCGATATGCAGGCCGTCATACTTCAAGGTAAACGTAGAGCTTGCCGGCCCTGTGCTGGTTCCGCTGCACGATATGGAATCCTTGTTTCCGCCCATATCCTGCAAAATTCCAACCCAGGTGGCAGTGTTGGTATTTACAGGGTCTTTTGTGCTATTGTTGACAACGGGGAGCGCGCTGCCGCCGCCGTTTCCATCGGCAGACCAATACACCGGCTTATCAAAGGCAAGGGTTACGGTTCCTTTGAACTCAGTGTTGGCTGTGGGCTGTTCGCCTGGGTTGAGGGCAGGGTCCGGGCGGCCGTTGCCGGTGACGCCGTCGGGTTTCAGAGTGGGGGCCGTAGTGTCCGGCACGGTCAGATAGTTATACAGCGCGGCAAAGGTATCTCCGCTTCCCTCAGAGCTGGAGACATGGTGCGCCACAGCCAGAAGGGCATAGGGGGTATTGGGGGTCATTTCCTTGATGTGGTTGATATCGCTCCGGAATATACTGCCCTGGGCCGCAGTTGTAACTGTCTGCCTCGTCAGCGCGTTGCCAACCGCGCTGTCCCGGATATAGCGCGCCAGAGTAAGCTTTGCATCTTCACTGGCATACTGATCGAATACTGTGTACCCGCTGCCGTTGTACTCGTTCCGCAAGGCATCAAAAACCGTCATATCTTCATAGCCGCTCCCTGTCACAGTGTTCGACCATTTACTCATTTTGTTTTCAGTGGCATCTTTAGATGTGTTAAGCATGGGAATCTTGTTCATCTCAGTAGTGGTGAACAGAACATAGCTCAATCGGGCGGGGACCTGCGTCTGCGCATAGGCGGCGCCGCCTCCGGCTTCCCTCAGCGTGATCTGCGGTTTTGCTGTATCGCTGGTTTCAAATTTATACACATAAACCTCAGACAGCTTGGAGGAATTGCCCTTTACTACCATATAGATGTAGTACTCAGTCAACGGGTCCAGCATCTTTCCGGTGGTCGTGTTGTTGATCGGAATACTCTGCTGTCTTCCTCCGGTCGTATACTGGAACGTCCCATAGACCTCGTCGGGGTAGAACTTGGAGGGATTGGAAAGGTTCTGGGCAGGCGGGTAGTTGTCCTGAACCTTATATTCCGTCAGCGTTCCGGGTGCTGTCGATTCTGTCTGTCTCTTTACTGCGTCCCAGAAGTCGTGGACTATCGCGTTTCCATCCTTGTCAAAGGTGTCGTTCAGACTGTTTACGATCCCTGTTTGGCCTGGGATTTCAATCCGTGTCTCCAAAACCGACTTTCTGGGCACTACCACGTAGTAGATGGTGGCCGGGCGGTCCAGGGCGACGTTGACATCCACAAAAGTATCGCCCGGGAGGAAGGAAGGACCGGAGGCAAATTTGGGCTCCTGGGTATCCACAAAGGTGGCCCGGACGGTGACAAAGTCGTCGGTGCCGTAGGTACCGATGGACCGGCCGCTGGTCGTCGTCACGCCGGTGTCCCAGGCGTCGATGCCCTCGGGGTTGAAGTCGTCGCGGTAGCGGATAAAGTTCCACAGCGCGGAGGGGCCGCTGGAAAGCACGTAGACCCGGAAATTCACCTGTCCGCTCCAGCTCGCATATGTGGGGTTGGAGTCCTTCTCCGTCACGGAGACGGCGAACTCATAGGTGGCGTCCTCATCCAGGTTGACCAGGTAGGGGAATTTATCCTCCGGCACGCCGATCAGGTCGTAGTTGACCGCTCCGCCGTCCCAGTCCATTCCCTCCGTCATGCCTGTCTCCTTGTTGCCCAGATAAATCCAGCCTTTGGCGTCCGGCTTGTTGGCGCTGGGAAGCAGTTTGTCACCGCTTGTAATCGGGGCTCCGGTTTTGGAATCATAAACGCGGTAGTACAGGTCATAGTCAACAGCCGCGTCGGTAAACAGGGCCAGCTCATAGCGGATGTTGGGGTCGGAGTTTCCGGTGGACTGGGGCCTGACCAGGAAGCTGGTATCCACGCGGGCGTACTGGACCTCCTTGTCGCCCTCCTTCTTCAGCTCGCCTTGTCCTCCGATATTGTTGGCTGCTTTGTTCTCCACCCACACAGGCACGTCGCTGACGCCGTCGCCGGGGGCCAGGTTGACCAGGGCGAAAACGGTGTCGAAGTAGTCCAGCACGTGCTGGGTGCCCGCGCAGTTCTTGGGGTTCAGTGTGGTGGGGATCGTCTCGTTGTTGGCGTTGTCCCGGATGCCGGTGATCTCGAAGTAGTACCGGGAGCCGCTGGCCAGCGCCACTGCGGAGCCGTTCTTAAACACCACCTCGATCTTGCCGTCACCGTTCTTCGACGCCTGCACCACCACGTTGCGGTAGTTGATCCAGGGGGCGGCGTCGGGAGGAGTGGGGGTGGCCGAGTTGTTGCTGTCCCACTCAGGCACGTCGATTTTATCGTTGGTGGCGGTATCCACCTGATACAGCTTGAAGTTTCTGGACAGCGCGTCATACAGGGCGGCCTGGGCCTGGGTATCGCTGAGCAGCTCGTCCTTGACCCCCTTGAATCCGATGTTGTACAGGGTGAGCAGGTCCCGGCTGTTGCCGGCGGTGACGTTCTCGCTGAACTCCAGGATGACGTCGCTGTTGGCCATGGGGTTGCGCGTCTCGTCGTCCCCTTGGAAGTTGCTGAAATACTGCCGGACCAGGGGCCGCACGTTATCCACTGTCCGGATGGTGATCTTCTTTACCGCGATGGAGAAGTTGCCCGCCGTGTCCTTCGCCACGTAGTAGAGGTCGTAGCTGGTCGCGGCTTTCAGGCCGGTAATGTTGATGGTGGCGTCGGTATTGGCGTCCCGGACGGCCACCGAGCCCCGTTTGGTGGCGCTGCGGCCGTTCTGCACCTGGAGCTTGGCGTACTCGCTCTCCAGCTTGGCGGAGACGGGGCTGCCCTTCTCATCCAGAATGTTGTCCTTGTCCAGGGGGTTGCTCTGGTTGTTGGGCAGGGGGTAGGGCTGGCCCTCGGGGACCACCGCCCAGTAGATGGTGCCCGCCTCGTTCAGCCCGGCGGTCAGGGTGACGGACGTCTCCGTCTCGGTGGCCGCGTTGGGGTCGGGATCAGGGTCGAACACGGGGGGCGTGCGGTCCTCGGTGCGGAACTGGAGGGCCTGGACCTGGGAGCTGTTCATGCCGTCGGCGTCGGTGAGCCACAGGTACAAGGTGTAGTCCTTCAGCTCCTCCAGCCGGTTGCTGACATTGATGACCCGCTCGGTGTTCTTCACCACGTCCACCACGCCGTAGCCCAGGTTGCCGGTGACGGAGGCGGTCTTCATGTCGTTGGCGGTGGGCGCCTGGCCGCCCTTGGGCAGCACAGCGTAGTACAGCTTGCAGCTCTTGGTGGGCATTACGGTAACCTGGGCCATGGTGTCGGTCACCAGGGACATATAGGGGTAGCCCTGGGCGAAGGCGGGCACGGTGCTGTCCGGGGTGGTGAAGGCGATCACCTTCACGGGGCTGCGCCGGCTCTGGCCGTCCACCAGCACGGCGGACAGGTAGTAGGAGCCGCCGGTGGTCAGGCCGCTGATCTGGGCGCTGACCTCCGTGTCGGCGGCGGGGGCGGACACGGAGCCGTTCTGGATGGCCAGGGAGCCGTAGGAGGGCGGGGCCACCAGGTCGTCGGACTCAATGGAGCCGTCGGAAATGCTGCTCACCGCCCAGTAGACCGTCCCCCGCTTGTTGGTGGAGAACAGGCCCTGGAGCCCGGTGGGGGCCACGTCGTTGGCCACAGGGTAGCCGGAGAGGATCCGGGGGTCGCGGGAGACCTCCTCCGCCGCGGAGGAGTCCATTTCGATGCCGTTGACAATGCCGGTGATGCCGGGGCGGATGTAGATGTCGTCAGGCAGCATGGCCACGTTGGAGCCGGGGGCGTTGATGTTCAGCTTGCCGATGTCCCCCTGGCCGGTGACGTTGGTGGCCACGTCCAGGTTCAGCTCCTTGACCTCGGTGTTCCGGTCCAGCTGGACGCCGGAGTTCACCGCGTCCTCGTCCACGGTCAGCTTCTGGACAGAGCCCTTGGCCACCTGCACGGTGGAGCCGGGGGTCTTGTTCACCACCTCTTTAATCCGGCCGGCCAGGTCCAGATGGATCCCGTCCTCGCCGTCCAGGGTGATGTGCATCAGGCCCTTGTCGTCGGTGTTGTTGTCCTCCAGATAGGCGGAGGTGCGCACGGTGGTGCGGGCGATGTCGGTAATGCCGTCCGCCCGGATGGTGACGTATTGGTTCTTCATGTTGTCCACCAGCATCTCGTCGGCGGTGACGTTGCGCATGACCACGCTGGCGTCGCCGGCTTCACTCTCGCCGGTGCCGCTGACGATGATCCGGCCCAGAACGTTCACGTTCTCCAGCAGGATGCCGCCCAGGCCCACGCCGCCGGAGATGTACAGGTCGCCGCTGATGGTGGTGTCCCGCAGGGTGACACCGGGGGAGGTGATGGTAACGTTGCCGAACACGCCGCCCAGGCTGTGTACGCCCTTCTCCTGGACGGGGGTGCCGATGCACTGGGTGATGAGGACGGCCATCTGGGCCTTGGACACCGAGTCCTTGGGTCCGAAGGAGTTGTCAGGGTAGCCGGAGACGACATAGTTGTCCACGGCGGTCCTGACGATGCCCCGGGCCCAGGTGCTGATGTTCCGGCTGTCGGAGAAGGCCAGGCCCTCGCCGGGCGTCTCCTGCATCATCATGTTTTTCCCCAGGATGAACACCGCCTGCTCCCGGGTGAGGGTGGCGTTGGGGGAGGCGGTGGTGGCGGAGGTGCCCGTCATATAACCGGTGTTGTAGGCGATGGCGATATCGTCATAGAACCAGTCGTAGACCTGCACGTCGGTAAAGGGGATGCTCCCCGTCTTGTTATAGCCGTAAGCCCGGTTGACGATGCCGGCGAAGTCGGCCCGGGTGACGGCGGCGTCCGGGTTGCCGATCTGGTCGGCCCGGATGACGCCCCAGTCCACCAGCTGGTCCAGGTATTCGTCGGCCCAGTGGGCGGAGGAGGGCAGGGTCAGCCCCGGCGCCAGGCTGAGGGCCATCGCCGCGGTCAGCAGCAGGCTGAGCGCCCGCTCCTTCCATGTGCGGCGGCTGCGTGTTTGGGTTCTATGGGACATATGTGGTTCTCCTTTCTTTTATCCGGGGGCAGGGCCAGGAAGCCGGCCCGGCTTTGTGGGGGGATAGCGCGGTTTCAGGAGGTGCGTATCTGAATGCTGAACACCGCCTTGCGGATAAGGGCCTCCTCGTCCTGGATCAGGTCCACAAACTTGGCGGCGTAGAGGAGGGGCGCGCCCTCCTCCTCCAGCGTCCGGATGACCTGGGTCTTCACCACCAGCGGCTGGTCGGTGACGGGCAGCACCAGCTCCACGATCTCCCGGTTTTCCAGGCGGCAGTCGGAGTAGAAGGCCACGCCGCCGCAGCTCAGGTCCTTGCCCTTGACGTTTTTCTGGCCCTTCCAGCGGCCCGAGACCGGATACATGACGCTGGAGAAGGTGGTCAAAATCCGCAGGTTCTCCCGGGCGTTGGCGTCCAGGGCGGCGGTGGGCTGGATCACCAGCTGGTCCTCCCGCTGGCGCACAATGACGCCCACCCGGTTGGGGGTGCTGTCGTCAATGCCGATCAGCTGGATCTCCCGGTGGGCGGCCACGTCCTCCACTTTATCGTTCAGCACCCGGATCTGGAGGACCTCGGAGTTGGGCGGCGACTCCAGCACCGCGTTGGCCAAAGGGGTCCCCTTGCTGTCCAGCAGCAGATAAAGGCGTTCTTCCATTTAGGATTCTCCTTTCTTTTCCTGGGCGGGCGCGGGCGCCGCCTGGGCCGCCCTCTCCTCCCGCTCCCGCCGGAATTTATCCGGGTCCTTGGGGTCAAAGTTCAAAAAGTAGACGTAAATCTCCACAATGGCCTGGTACAGCGCGTCGGGTATCTCCTGCCCCAGGGCCAGCTGGGACAGCATGGTGGCCAGGGAGTTGTCCTCGTATACGGGGACGCCGCTCTCCGACGCCACCTCGATCATCCGCTCGGCCAGGTAGCCCATGCCGGAGGCCACCACCACCGGGGCTCCCTCCCCGTCGTATTTCAGGGCCACCGCCCGGTTGGTGGCGCGGCTATCATATCTTGACATTGATGCTGTTCTCCCCCTCGAATATCCGGGGGAACACCCCGGAGATAGTCAGCGGCCTCTCCATCCGCTGCACCTGCACCGCCCCGGCGGCCAGGCCGTTGTCGGCAAGGATTTGGGAAAGCTCCCCCTGCACCTGCTGGGAGAAGGGGGCCACCTTCTCCGGGCAGAAGAGCTGGATGTCCACCCTGTCCTTCTGGCTGGTGAGCACCATATCGAAAAAGCCCAGGCCCTGGATGTCGATCTTGAACAGGAAGCGCAGGGTGTTGTCCCGGCCCCCCCGGCCCCGCTTCAGGTTCTCCTCCGCGTCCGGGTCCACCCACATCTCAGAGAAGGCCATCTTCCCGTCCCACTCCAGGGGCAGCAGGATGTGGTTCAGGGGCATGTGCACGCTCTCGTTCACCAGGAAGGCGGAGATGATGTTGCGGAAGGCCTCCTGGGCCTCCGCCCCCGCCCCGCCCTGTAGGGCCCGCTGGGCCGCCTGGGCCAGCTGGGCGGCGAAGTGGTCCCCCTCCTCCGCCCGGGCGAAGCTGCTGTTGTTCACCAGGCGCATCAGCGCCTCGTCGCTCAGCCCCCCCAGCCGGTCTTTCAGGCCGGGGCTGCCGTTCAGCTGGTGGAAGGCCTGGAGGAGGCCCTCCTCGCTGCCGTTCTCCAGCCGGGACACGTCCAGGGCCAGCATGGAGATGAGCGTGCGGGACAGGCCCATGTCGTTGGTCTTGCTGGTGTAGGCCGACAGGAAGGGCAGGATGGTGCCCTGGAGCAGCCGCAGCGCCCCCGCCCGGCTGCCCTGGCCGAACAGGCCCTCCAGGTCCGACACCATGGGCAGCAGCTGGCTGCCGTAGCTGGCGGGGATGGCCCGGGTGAGCCGGGTCAGCCCCCGGAGCAGGTTGCCCTGGATGTGGCTGGTGGAGGAGTAGTCGCTGTACCGCTTTAAAAACTGGAGGATGTTCGCCCGGGCCGTCTCTGAGTTGCTGGAGCCGTAGGCGTCCCGCAGGATGGAGAACAGCGCGCCGCCGAAGCGGGTGCCGGTGGACATCTGGGACAGCAAAAACTTGCCCAGCTGGCCCTCGTCCATTTTCAGCATGTTCAGCAGGGCGCCCATCTCGCCGGCCAGCCCCTCCTCGATGCCGGAGGAAACCACCAGCCCCTCGTAGATGGCGAAGAGCTTGCTCAGGCTCTCCGCCGTGCCGGGGGTGTTCATCAGCCGCTGGAGGAAGGCCGCGAAGTTGGAGTCGTAGCGCAGGGCCTGGTTCCCGCCGGCGGCGTCCCCCGTGTCCTGGCGCTCCGTGCGGTTGTCCGAGCGGACCACCCGATTCAAGTCCGGCGCGTTCTGAATCCGGGGGTCGCCGGGCGAAACGGGCATATTTCGGTTTACATTGCTATTGTCATGACCCGGTACTGGGTTCGTTACGCCAAGCAGATCCGGCATTGGTGACACTCCATTTCAGTAAAAGTTCGTTTTTTTTTCTGGGAATCTTAATTTTCCAATTGACAGTGCCGATATAACGAGTATGATTAGATAGTGGCGGGCGTACTATGCCTTCTGGGCCGGCCCCCGCCTCTATCCTTAAAACCAAATGAGAAAAGGTGGCGTTTTTATGGGCGACAGCATCCTGGACATGTATCTGTATGAAACCAACACACTGCTGGAGCAGTTGGACGGAATTCTTCTTGCGGCAGAGGAGGCCGATACGTTCTCTGAGGACAGCGTCAACGAAATATTCCGCATCATGCACACCATCAAGGGCTCCTCCGCGATGATGGAGTTCAGTTCCCTGATGACAGTGGCCCACCGGATCGAGGATTTGTTCTTCCTGGTCCGTGAAAAGGGCATGGACGTGGTTCCCGAGCAGACCCGGCCCGATCTGTTTGACATGCTGTTCCAGGCCGTGGACTTTTTCCGCAGCGAAATTGAAAAAGTGGAAAACGGGGAACCCCTCTCTCAGTCTATCGACCACATCGTTGCTAAAATTAATAGCCTGATTGATAAAATTCAGGGCAATCCCTCCGCCCCCGCGGCCGAGGCCCCGGAAGAGGCCCCCGCCGCCCCCGAGGCTTCCGGGGAGGCCCCCAAGGCCGGCGTCAGCGCCGCCAACCCCGACTACCTTTTCGGCATCCACGTCTACTTTGACGAGGGCAGCGGAATGGAGAACCTGCGGGCCTTTATGCTGGTCAACAGCGTGAAGGACTACTGCGCCGACTTCATCTCCTTCCCCGACAACGTGGAGGGCGACCCCACCACCTCCGACATCATCGCCGACCAGGGCTTCCTGGTCTGGTTCCGCACCGCCGAGGACCGCAACGCCGCCATCCCCGCCGTGAAGAACGCCGGCTCCGTTCAGGAGTATCAGCCGGTGGACGCGGCCAAGCCCGCCCCCGCCACCCCCGCCGCCCCCTCCCCTGCGGAGGCCCCCAAGGCCGAGGCCCCGGCCCAGAGCGCGCCCAAGGCCGCCCAGGAGGCCCCCAAAGCCGCCGACGCCCCCTCTAAGCCCGCCGCCGGCGGCCAGCAGCACGCCAAGGAGAGCCTGATCAGCGTCAACCTGTCCAAGCTGGACCAGCTGCTGGCGGTGGTCAGCGAGATCGTCATTACCGAGTCCATGGTCACCTCCTCCCCCGACCTGAAGGGGATGCGGCTGGACAACTTCACCAAGTCCGCCCGTGAGCTGCGCAAGCTCACCGACGACCTTCAGGATGTGTCCATGTCCCTGCGCATGGTGCCCGTGTCCGGCACCTTCCAGAAGATGAACCGCATCGTCCGCGACATGAGCAAGAAGCTGGGCAAGCGGGCCAAGCTCACCCTCATCGGCGAGGACACCGAGGTAGACAAGACCATCGTGGACGCCATCGGCGACCCCATCATGCACATCGTCCGCAACTCCATGGACCACGGCCTGGAGGAGAAGGAGTCCGACCGGGTGGCCGTGGGCAAGGACCCGGTGGGCGAGGTGGTCCTCTCCGCCCGGCACACCGGCAGCGAGGTCATCATCGAGATCAAGGACGACGGCCAGGGCGTGGACACCCAGGCCGTGCTGAACAAGGCCATCCGCCAGGGCCTGGCCGCCCCCGACCACGAGTACAGCCAGAAGGAAATCCTCAACTTCCTGATGATGCCCGGCTTCTCCACCAACACCGAGGTCACCGAGTACTCCGGCCGCGGCGTGGGCATGGACGTGGTGAAGAAAAACGTGGCCGACGTGGGCGGCACCGTCTCCATCTCCAGCGAGTGGGGCAAAGGCATGACCACCACCTTGAAGATCCCCCTGACCATGGCCATCATGGACGGGATGGAGGTCTCGGTGGGCGACTCCATGTTCACCATCCCCATCAACTCCATCCAGTCCTCCCTGAAGGTGTCCGCCCAGGACGTCATCCACGACCCCGCCCAGGGAGAGATGGTCAAGATCCGCGACAACTTCTACCCCATCATCCGGGCCAAGGAGCTCTTCTGCATGGAGCAGGGCTGCGACAACATCGAGGACGGCATCCTCATGTGGGTGGAGTCCGGCGAGCACTCCTACTGTCTCTTCGTGGATGAGCTCATCGGCGAGCAGCAGATCGTGGTGAAGCCCCTGCCCAACTATATCAACAGCTTCGGCGTGAAGAACTACGGCATCAACGGCTGCAGCATCCTGGGCGACGGCAGCATCAGCATCATTCTGGACGTCATCAACGTATACACCGCCGCCCACAGCACCTTTTGATTTGGGCGATAAATGAAGGGAGAACTGAACTATGCAGCAGACTGACGAAGTATTGTTCGCAATGGAACAGGAGGACAACTACACCGATCAGCCCTCTGAAATACAGACTGAGATGTACCTGGTCTTCTCCTCCGCCAACCTGATGTACGGCATCAAGGCCGAGCTGGTGAAGGACATCATCACCGACTACACCATCACCTACCTGCCCCAGGTGCCCAACTATGTCAAGGGCGTGATCAACCTGCGCGGCCAGATCATCCCCGTGGTGGACATCCGCCTGCGCCTGGGCAAGCCGGAGGAGAAAAATTTCTGCGGCATCGTGGTGGACGTGGACGGCAACATGGTGGGCATCCTGGTGGACATGGTGGAGCAGATGGTGGATGTGCCCATAGGCTCCATCCTGCCCGTCCCCACCAGCCGGGGCCAGGCCATGGTGTCCGGCATGTGGACCCTGCCCGACGGCAACACCATGCTGGAGCTGGACTGCAACCTGCTGCTCCACAGCTGAGCCGTCCGGCCCCGGGGGCGCCGCCCCCCGCCGCGGGCGCGGGCCCCGGCGATTAAATACCATGTCTGAGGGAGGGAACGCCGAGATGATACAGCCCATCTCCGATGAAGATTTCCGGCGGCTTACCAGCTTTATCAAAAGCGAATACGGCATTACACTACAGGAAAAACGGCAGTTGGTCACCAGCCGATTGTCCTCTCTGCTGACGGAGCAGGGATACTCCAGCTTTTCCCAGTTCGTCACCCAGCTCCTGAAGGAAAAGGACCCCCAGAAAATCGAGCAGGTGCTCAACCGCCTGACCACCAACTACACCTTTTTTATGCGGGAGACGGAGCACTTCGACTTCTTCTCCAAGGTGATTTTGCCCGAGCTGGTGCGCAAATATCAGAGCAAGCGCTCCATCGCCATCTGGAGCGCCGGCTGCTCCAGCGGCGAGGAGCCCTATAACCTGTCCATGTACATCAAGGACTACCTGGGGATGCAGGCCAACCAGTGGGACACCCGCATTCTGGCCACCGACATCTCCCAGAAGGCGCTGGCCACCGCCAAAAAGGGCGTCTACGAGGTGCCCAACACCGTGCCCGATGCCTGGCGCAAGAAGTATTTCAAAAAAATCGAGGGCAGCCGCTACGCCGTCTCCCCCGAGATCCGCAACAACGTGATCTTCCAGACCTTCAACCTGATGGACCCCATCAAGTTCCGGACAAAATTCGACGTGATTTTCTGCCGCAACGTGATGATCTACTTCGACCAGCCCACTAAGGACGCCCTGGTCCGCCGGTTCTACGACGCCACCGTCCCCGGCGGCTATCTGATGATCAGCCACTCAGAGAACCTCAGCAAGGACGCCCCCTACGTCACGGTGGCCCCCTCCACCTTCCAAAAAAAATGATTCCAAGCCGCGGGCCGGGGTGACCTGTGACCACTTGTCAAAGGAGAGATTTCAACCATGCCTACCCTGCCTTCCAACCGCAAAGTCCGCGTCCTTGTCGTAGACGACTCCATTTTGGCCCGCACCATGATCTCCAAGGGGCTGTCCACCTCCCCCCAGATCGAGGTGGTGGCCACCGCCTTCAACGCGAAGGACGCCATGGCCAAGGTGGAACAATTCAAGCCCGATGTGATCACCTCCGACGTGGAGATGCCCGGCATGAGCGGAATCGACTTTTTAAAGCAGCTTCTGCCCATCCACCCCATCCCCGTCATCCTGGTGTCCTCCCTGGACCTGCGGGTGTTCGACGCCCTGTCCGCCGGCGCGGTGGACTTTGTGCGCAAGCCGGAGCCCGGCAAGAATGACGCCTTTATCCACGCCCTGATCGGCAAGGTTATCACCGCCAAGGGCGCCCACGTGCGCCCCCGGCCCGGCATCGCCACCCCGCCCGCCGCCCCCAAGGCCGGCGGACTGGTCCGCCCCGCCCCTGTGGGCGGCATGCCCGGTACGCCGCCCCTCCTGGGCAACCGCCCCATCCTGGACAATGTGATCATCGCCCTGGGCGCTTCCACCGGCGGAACGGAGGCCACCCTGGAGGTGATGAAGCGCCTGCCCGCCGACATCCCCGGCATGCTCATCGTCCAGCACATGCCCGTGGGCTTTACCCAGATGTACGCCGACCGGCTCAACCGCCTGTGTCAGATGGAGGTGCGGGAGGCCAAAAGCGGCGACGAGATCCACCGGGGCCTGGCCCTCCTCGCCCCCGCCGACTTCCAGATGCGGGTGGTCCGGATAGGCGCCAAATATACTGTCTCCTGCCTGCCCGGGGAGAAGGTCAGCGGCCACCGGCCCTCGGTGGACGCCATGTTTCTGTCCGTGGCGGAGCAGGCCAAGTGCAAGACCGTGGGCATCATCATGACCGGCATGGGCCGGGACGGCGCCGACGGCCTTCTCCAGATGCGCAAGGCGGGGGCCTACACCATCGGCCAGGACAAGGAGTCCTGCGTGGTCTACGGCATGCCCATGGAGGCCTACAACATCGGCGCTGTCCAGATCCAGGGCTCCTGCGAGGATATCGCCGGCATCCTGCTGCGCCACCTGCAAAAGCTGTAATGAAAAACCGGGGCCTTCGGCCCCTTGCCCCTTACATATCGTGGAAAGCCAAGGGCGGGAATCGAAAGGTTCCCGCCTTTTCAGTCTGTCAAAAAAGCCCCCCTCCTGGAGGGGGGTGGCACGGCGAAAGCCGTGACGGGGGGGAGTTTTGCGGAGAAAAGTTGTATAAAAACACTGTTTTACTCCCTCAGTCACCGCCTGCGGCGGTGCCAGCTCCCTCAAAGAGGGAGCCGACAACAGCGTGTTTTTCAGCAAACCGCACGGGCGGGAATCTGAGGATTCCCGCCCTTTTTCCTCCCCTCGAAAAACCCGGTCATATCCCCCGGCTTGTCCTCATAGAATGGGACAAAGGCTGGTGAAGGACAATGACACAAATGACATCTGTACAGGCCTGCCAACAGGCCCTGGGGGTCCTGCCCCCCCGGCTGCGGCAGGAGGCCCTCGCCCTCCCCCAGGAGGCCCTGGCCCGGGCGGAGGAATTCCGTCTCCGGGCGGGCTGGCCCATGTCGGTGGTGCTCGGGGAGCGGGAGCGGTTTCTCAACGGCCCGCCGGTGGAGGGCGGAGAGCTGGAGCGGCTGGTGGAGATCGCCAGCCAGGCGTCCCTCCATGCGGTGCTGGACCAGCTCCGGCGGGGCTACCTCACCGTGGCCGGGGGGCACCGCCTGGGGCTGTGCGGCACCGCCGTCCTCCAGGGAGGGGGCATCCACGCCCTGCGCGGGTTCTCCTCTGCCAACCTCCGGGTGGCCCGGCAGGTGGAGGGGGCGGCCGCCCCGGTTTTGGACAGCCTGTGCCCCGGCGGGCGGCTGGCCAGCACGCTGATCCTGGCCCCCCCTGGCATGGGGAAGACCACCCTCCTCCGGGACCTGATCCGGCTGGTGTCCGAGGGGGAGGGGTGCGCCCCCCTGCGGGTGTCTCTGGCCGACGAGCGGGGGGAGGTGGCCGCCATGTACAACGGCAGGCCCCAGCTGGAGGTGGGCCGACGCACCGACGTGGTGGAGGGCTGCCCCAAGGCCCAGGGGCTGATGCTCCTCCTCCGGGGGATGAACCCCCAGGTGCTGGCGGTGGACGAGGTCACGGCCCCGGAGGACGTCCAGGCCCTGACCACGGCGGTGGGCTGCGGCGCCACCCTTCTGGCCACCGCCCACGGGAGCGAGCTGGCAGACCTGGAGCGCCGGCCGGTGTACCGCCCCCTGCTGAAGGAGGGGCTGTTTCGATTTCTGGTCCGCATCCGCCGGGAGGACGGCGGGCGCGTCTATACAGTGGAGGAGCTGAGGTAGATGATCCGTCTCATTGGCGCGGCCCTTGTGGCGGCAGGCGCGGGCTGGCTGGGCTTTCAGGCCGCCGGGAGCCTGCGCCGCCGGGTGGGGGCCATCCGGCAGATGGCCGAGGGGCTGTCCCTGCTGGAACGGGAGCTGGAGCTGAACGCCGCCCCCCTCCCCCAGCTGATGGCCCTGGGGGCCGCTCAGGGGGAGGGGCCGGCCAGGGAGCTGTTTCAGGGCTGCCTCCAGGGGCTGGACCGGCTGGACCGGGAGGACTTCCCCAGCCTCTGGCGGCGTCTGGCAGCCCAGCGCCAGGAGCTGGGCCCGGAGGGACAGGCCCTCCTCCTCCCCCTGGGCGGCGTCCTGGGCCGCTGCGCCGGCCAGCGGCAGCTGGAGCGGCTGTCCGCCGCCCGCCGGGCCCTGGAGGAGCTGGCCGGCCGCCTGGAGGAGGACAGCCGCCGCCAGGGCCGGGTGTATCAGGTCCTGGGCCTGTCCGGCGGGGCGTTTTTGGTGATTTTGCTGCTGTAAGAGCCTGTTTAATATCTCAAGGTATGCCGAATGACAAGGAATTTTGCCGTCAGACAAGGCAAATTTTCGCAGGAATACTGGATGTATTGCAAGAAA
>JAAWNI010000161.1 GCA_022798855.1 Lawsonibacter sp.
GGTCGAAGACGTCGGCCAGGGTGGACAGCAGGGCGTCCTTGCCCTGGAAGTAGTGGTAGAAGGACCCCCGGGAGGTGCCGGACTCCTCGATGATCTCCTCCACGGTGGTGTCGTCGTAGCCCTGGCGGTAGAAAAGCTTCCAGGCCGCGTCGATGATCTTTTCCCGGGTGTTCCGGGTGCTCTTTTTCGCCATGTACGCCTCAGTCCCCTTTGGTAATCTGGTAGGCCTTGCACCACTTGGTGTCAGACAGAATGGCCAGGACAGTCTTGGCGTCCGGGTCATAGCCGCAGCACACAGCCAGGTCGAAGACACAGGGGGTCATGGGGGCGTCCGCCGGCTTTTCGCACGCTGTATACGTCCAGCCCGCCTTCTCCAGCACGTTCTGCCCGGTGTGGTAGCTCTCGCCGCACAGGATGGCGCACAGGACGTATTTCAGATAGCCGGTCAGGTTGGGGGCAAACTGCTTCCAGCCGGTGGGAGCGTCCTCCTCGTGGAGCATGTAGACGACCGGGTCCGCCTGGCCCAGGTCCCCCTCCCGGATGCCGAAGTCCACCACTCCGGCTGCAAAGTCGCTGCCGATCTCCTGGTAGTTTTCCACCAGAGTGGGCCACTCCTCCTTGGGCAGCTTGAAGAAGGGGCCAAAGGCGTCGTCCTCCTCCAGCTCCTCCGGGTGCTCCTCGTAGTACTCCTGGTCCTCCTCCACACGCTCCTCAAGGACCTCGTAGGAGGTCCAGGCGGGGTGCTTGGTCCAGATGTCCGCCGTTTTAAACAGAGGGCTGTTATAGGCCCGGCTCAGGAAATCGTTCAGCAGGGCGGGGAGCCGGGGGTCGGGCTGGTAATCGGGGTTGGGCTGGCAGCCCAGGAGGTCCAGAAGCTCCAGAACAGAAATATCGTAGTTGAAAGCCATGTTTTTTCCTCCTTAAATCGGGCCGCAACTGTCAGTTGCGGAAATTTCCAAGCGGACTTGATTGCTTTTTGCCGCTCTGACACTCATAATAGAGGAAAATCGAGAGGAGGTCAAGTCTATGACATTGGCGGAAAAAATATTGTCCCTGCGCACGGAGCGGGGCATGTCTCAGGACGACCTGGCGGAAAAGCTGGAGGTGTCCCGGCAGAGTGTAAGCAAGTGGGAGACGGCCCAGTCCACCCCTGACCTGGACAAAATCATCCGGCTGGCCGATCTGTTCGGCGTGAGTGTGGATGAGCTGGTTCGGGACGGGGAGCGCCCCCGGTCCCCGGAGCCGCCCCCGCCCCAGGTGGTCTATGCGGAGCGGCAGAGGGACGGGTTGACCGCAGTGCAGAAAATGGGCGTCGTTTTAGAAATCACCGGCGCGGCTCTTGCCATCATCGGCATCATGGGCGCACCGCTGCTGGTATTTGCGGCTGTGGCGTTCGTTGTTCTGGGTCTGCCTTTGCTGCTGGCGAAAAAGCATCCCTGGCTCATCATGGGCTGGCTGGCGGTGGGGCTGAGCCTCTCAATTTTAAATCCAAGCTTCGGCGTGTGTCCCTGGGGACTGATGGGTGGACTGCGGATACTGCGTCATTTGATCGTAAACTCGGCGATGAGACACCGAACCTATTATTTTGCCGCCGCCGTGGGGATTGTCCGGGGACTGCTGACCCTGACGCTTGCGGTTTTCACCGGACGGCTCTGCGGGAAGGCGTGGAAGGAAGCATGGCAGAAATGGAGAAGGGAGGGCTGAAAGGTCATTTTTCTCGTTTACAGGCTGTTTCCCTTGTGATATAATTTAATCAGAAAATCTTAGACGTATTTGCTGAAACGGTTCAAGGAGGGAAAAGATATGAAAAGATGTGAAAACACACCCGCCACACTCTATACAGCTACAATGGTTCTGGCCCAATTAGGCCTTCTGGCGCTCTGCGGCGGCATGATGCTGGAACGCGCAGACATCACGCTGCTGTCGCAAGCTGCTGCGTGGACAGGGGTTACCCTCTGCGCCCTTGTCCTTGTGCTGGCAATCATCCTTTTCCGGGTTGACCGGCGCTATTGCAGATTGAAAGCGGGGCAGGAGCTGATTCCAGAGCAGTACAGAAAGGTTATCAGCTATACGACCTGGGCTGTGATTATTGCCCTTTTTGTGTGCGTCTTTATCAGCTTCCAATATGATAACGGCAGAATATGAGAAACGGAAAGTTCTGAAAGGACGGCTGAAAAGCCGTCCTTTTCTCCCGCCCCCCGCGGGGAAAGCCTCCCTTGCTAAAGGGAGGGGGGCCGCCGGCGAAGCCGGTGGTGGAGGGATTCCGTTCTATCGGCGCGCTCCCCATCGACGGAATCCCCCCGCCATGCTCCGCATGGCCCTCCCCCCTTTGACAAGGGGGGCTTTTTTCTTTCCTCTCAACTTTTCCGGTTTACAACCACCCTTTCCTATGGTAGAATAGGGAGACTTGAACAAAGGAGCGTTTTTACTTTGGCCTACAACTTCTTCCCCATGATCTCCCGGATGCGGTACATCAACCGCTGGGGACTGATGCGCAACACCCGGCTGGAGAACATCCAGGAGCACTCCCATCAGGTGGCCGTGCTGGCCCACGCCCTGGCCGTCATCGAGAACCGGTATTTCGGCGGCCAGATCGACCCCGGCGCCGTGGCGGTGGCCGCCCTGTACCACGACGCCAGCGAGATCCTCACCGGCGACATGCCCACCCCCATCAAGTACGACAACCCGGACATCCAGAGCGCCTATAAGGACGTGGAGGCGGTGGCGGAGAAAAAGCTGCTGTCCATGCTCCCCCCCGACCTGCGCCCCGACTTCGAGGAGGCCGTCACCATCCCCGACCCGGAGGTCCACGCGCTGGTGAAGGCGGCGGACAAGCTGTCCGCCTACCTCAAGTGTGTGGAGGAGCTGAAAGCGGGCAACACCGAATTCAAGAAGGCCAAAGAACAGACCCACGCCGCCCTGTGCCAAAATCCCAGCCCCGCCCTGAAATATTTTATGGAGCACTTCCTGGACGGGTTTGAATTGACATTGGACGAGTTGAATTGACCAATCAGGTAGGGACACGATTTACCGTGTCCGCGTTTACCGAGGAATCTCCGCCAACACAGACGGCCGCGGCAGGCCGCGGCCCTACAAAGCAGAAAGGAATTTTGTTATGAAAGCCATTGTCACCGTCATCGGCAAGGACCGGGTGGGCATCACCGCCTCCGTGTGTTCCCTGCTGGCCCAGCACAACATCAACATTCTGGATATCACCCAGACCGTATTACAGGAGTTCTTCACCATGGTCATGCTGGTGGACACCGCCGCCTGCGAGCAGTCTGTCGGCGGCATGGCTGACATTCTGGCCCAGGCCGGCCAGGAACAGGGCCTGTCCATCCGCATCCAGCGGGAGGACATCTTCAACGCCATGCACCGGATTTAAGAGGTGGCCGACATGTTGAACCAACACGAAATCATGCAGACCATCCAGATGATTGACCAGCAGCATCTGGACGTGCGCACCATCACCATGGGCATCTCCCTGCTGTCCTGCGCCCACAGCGACGTAAAGGCCGCCTGCGGCAAGGTGTACGATAAGATCACCAGATACGCCGAGAAGCTGGTGGCTACCGGCGAAGCCATCGAGAAGGAGTTCGGCATCCCCATCGTCAACAAGCGCATCTCCGTCACCCCCATCGCCCTGGTGGCCGCCGCCGCGGAGGCGGACAGCTATGTCCCCTTCGCCCAGGCGCTGGACCGGGCGGCCAAGACCTGCGGCGTCAACTTCATCGGCGGCTTTTCCGCCCTGGTTCAGAAGGGCATGACCGACGCCGACCGCGTCCTCATCCGCTCCATCCCCGAGGCCCTGGCCACCACCGACATCGTGTGCGCTTCTGTCAACGTGGGCTCCACCAAGGCGGGCATCGACATGGACGCGGTGGCCCTTATGGGCCGGACCATCAAGGACCTGGCGGAGAAGACCGCCGATAAGGGCGGTTTCGGCTGCGCCAAGCTGGTGGTCTTCTGCAACGCCGTGGAGGACAACCCCTTTATGGCCGGGGCGTTCCACGGGGTGGGCGAGCCGGAGAAGGTCATCAACGTGGGCGTCTCCGGCCCCGGCGTGGTGTACCACGCCCTCCAGGATGTGAAGGGCCAGCCCTTCGACGTGGTGGCCGAGACGGTGAAGAAGACCGCCTTCCGCATCACCCGCATGGGCCAGCTGGTAGCCCAGGAAGCCAGCCGCCGGCTGGACACCCCCTTTGGCATTGTGGACCTGTCCCTGGCCCCCACCCCCGCCATCGGGGACAGCGTGGCCCGGATTCTGGAGGAGATGGGCCTGGAGGTCTGCGGCACCCACGGCACCACCGCCGCCTTGGCTTTGCTGAACGACGCGGTGAAGAAGGGGGGCGTCATGGCCTCCTCCCACGTGGGCGGGCTGTCCGGGGCCTTTATCCCCGTCAGCGAGGACGAGGGCATGATCGCCGCCGCCGCTTCCGGTGCCCTCACCCTGGATAAGCTGGAAGCTATGACCTGCGTGTGTTCCGTGGGCCTGGACATGATCGCCGTCCCCGGCGATACCCCCGCTGAAACTATCTCCGCCATCATCGCCGACGAAGCGGCGATTGGTATGGTCAACTCCAAGACAACTGCCGTCCGCATCATCCCCGCCCCCGGCTGTACCGTGGGGGATACGGTGGAGTTCGGCGGCCTGTTGGGCTCCGCCCCCATTCAGCCTGTCCACCCATTCTCCTCCAAGGAGTTCGTGGACCGGGGCGGACGCATCCCCGCCCCCATGCAGAGCTTGAAAAACTAAATGTTTCACCCAAAGGGGCCGTCCGAAAGGACGGCCCCTTTTTTGCACCTGTTTTTTGTAAAACACCCCCAGGTCTACCAAATGTCTACCAAAAAACGGCGTCAAAGCCTTGGGGCACAAGGGATTGGAAAAACCTCCCTGGAGGGCTGGTCTACCAAATGTCTACCATTTTCACTTTTTTACGTCAAAAGCGCCTGTTTTGAGGGATTTCCTCCGGTTTTTCGCAACTTTCAAACCCTATGCAAGGGGCGTGACACGGCCGCAACGGGGCTGGAAAGTCGAAAAACCTCGAAAAATTTGGATAAAATAGCGAAAATTGTTTCAAAAATGTTAAGTCTCCCAGGCCTGCCATTTGGAACAGTCTTCCAGATTTTGTCCAGAAAATTATAAGGAGGAAATCCGCATGAGAAATCTGAAGCGGGCTCTCAGCCTGACTCTGGCTTCCGT
>JAAWNI010000162.1 GCA_022798855.1 Lawsonibacter sp.
AAAATCTTGAAATCCACAAAGGATTCCTGTGATTTTTTGCCTTGCAGGGCGGCAAAATTCCTCGTCCATCCGGCATTTTCGATTATGAATACAGGTTCTAAGGCAGGGCTGTAGGGCGCGACGACCCGGCGCGCCGCCTTGCATAGGGCCTTTCCGTTAATACGGCGCGCCGAGTCGCCGCGCCCTACAAAAAGGAGAACGAACCATGATAAAGGAAATTGCCGGCGGCGTGTGCGCCGCCCAGGGCTTTCGGGCCGCGGGAATCCACTGCGGCAGACGGACGGCAGTCCGGAGAAAAACGACCTGGCGCTGATCCTGTCGGAGCGGGAGTGCTCCGCCGCGGCGGTGTACACCCTGAACCGGGTGAAGGCGGCCCCCATCTACGTGACCATGGACCACCTGGAGAAGGGGGTGGCCTGGGGCATCGTGGCCAACAGCGGCAACGCCAACGCCTGCTGCCCCATGAGCCATGAGAATGCCGAAGCCATGTGCCTTTTCGCCGCCCAGGCCACCGGCCGGGAAGCGGAGGATTTCGCGGTGGCTTCCAGCGGCATCATCGGCCAGACCATCAACATCCAGGCCGTCCAGACCGGCGTGCCCAAGGCGGCGGCCGCCCTGTCTCGAGAGGGCTCCGGCGGCGCGGCCACCGCCATCATGACCACCGACTCAGTGCCCAAGGAGGTCGCCGTCTCCCTCACCCTGGGGGGGAAGGAGGTCAAAATCGGGGCCATCGCCAAGGGCTCCGGCATGATCCACCCCAATATGGGCACCCTGCTGGCCTTCATCACCACCGACTGCGCCATCACCCCCGGCGTGCTGGAGGAGGCCATCCGTGAGGTGTCCTCCAAGACCTTCAACCGGGTCACCATCGACGGGGAGACCTCCCCCGGCGACATGGCCATCGTTCTGGCCAACGGCATGGCGGGCAACGAGCAGATCGAGTGGAAGGACGAGGATTACAACACCTTCTGCCAGGCGCTGGCTCACGTCTGCCGCCACCTGTCCCGGGCCATCGCCGGGGACGGGGAGGGGGCCGGCCGGCTGGTCACCTGCCGGGTGGCCGGCGCCCGGAGCGAGGAGTCCGCCGAGCGGCTGGCCAAGACGGTGGTCAGCTCCGCCCTGGTGAAGGCCGCCATGTTCGGCGCCGACGCCAACTGGGGCCGGGTGCTGGTGGCCATGGGCTACTCCAAGGCCCCCTTCCGCCCCGAGCACGTGGATATGTCCTTCGAGTCCGCCGCCGGCTCCGTCCTGGTGTGCAAGCAGGGGGACGGCCTGGCCTTTGACGAAGCGCTGGCCAAGAAAATCCTCAGCGAGAAGGAAGTGGTCATCGCCGTGGACCTGAACGAGGGCGGCGAGCAGGCCGAGTGCTGGGGCTGCGATCTGACCTATGACTACGTGCGGATCAACGGGGATTACCGGACCTGAGAGATGATTCTGTAGGGGCGGATATTATCCGCCCGTAAAAGCGGCAGAGAACCGGCGGGCGGATGATATCCGCCCCTACATCCAAATTTCGGAGGTAACCAACATGTCCTTTAACGAAATCGACCGGGCCCACGTATTGGCTGAGGCCCTGCCCTATATCCAGAAGTACACCGGCAAGACCATCGTGGTGAAGTACGGCGGCAACGCCATGATCTCCCAGGAGCTGCGCAAGGCCGTCATCTCCGACATCATCCTGCTGTCCCTGGTAGGGGTGCGGGTGGTGGTGGTCCACGGCGGCGGGCCGGAGATCAGCCAGATGCTGAAAAAGATCGGCAAGGAGTCCAAATTTGTGGACGGCCTGCGGTACACCGACCAGGAAACCATGGAGATCGTCCAGCAGATACTCTGCGGCCAGGTGAACAAAAACCTGACGGCCACCCTCAACCGGCTGGGGGGCCGGGCGCTGGGCCTGTGCGGCCTGGACGGCAATCTGTTCCAGGCCTCCGTCCTGGACGGGAAATACGGCCTGGTGGGTGAGATCCACACAGTGGACCCCGCCCCCGTGGTGGACGCCCTGAACAACGGCTATATCCCCGTGGTGGCCACGGTGGCCCAAGGGACCGACGGCCCCACCGCCTACAACATCAACGCCGACACCGCCGCCGCCAAGCTGGCCACCGCCCTGGAAGCGGAGCGGCTGCTGCTGCTCACCGACGTGCGGGGGCTGCTCCGGGACCCCAAGGACGAGTCCACCCTGATCCCCGAGCTCCATCTCTCCTCCGTCCCCGCCCTGGAGCGGGAGGGCGTCATCTCCGGCGGCATGATCCCCAAGGTGGACTGCTGCGTGGAGAGCGTCCGCTCCGGCGTGAAGTCCGCCGTCATCCTGGACGGCCGGGTGGAGCACTCCATCCTCATCGAGCTGCTGTCCGACGCCGGCATCGGCACCATGCTGATCAACTGACCCACCGGGGCGGCCTATGGCCGCCCCACACACAGAATAAGGAGGTTTCCCCATGACCTTTCAAGAGATAAAGAACCTGGACGAGCAATATGTGATGCACTCCTACAGCCGTTTCCCTGTGGCCCTGGACCGGGGCAAGGGCGCCACCCTCTGGGACGCGGAGGGCAGGGAGTACATCGACTTCACCTCCGGCATTGGGGTGGCCTCCCTGGGCCACGCCGACGAGGGCTGGCTGGAAGCCGTCGCCGGCCAGGCGGGCAAGCTGGCCCACATCTCCAACCTGTTTTACACCGAGCCCTACGCCAAGGCGGCGGCGGCGCTGTGCCGCCGCACCGGCATGGCCAATGTGATGTTCGGCAACTCCGGGGCCGAGGCCAACGAGGCCATGATCAAGCTGGCCCGGAAGTGGTCCTTTGACAAATACGGCAAGGGCCGGGGGACGGTCATCACCCTGAACAACTCCTTCCACGGCCGCACCATCACCACCCTGGCCGCCACCGGCCAGGAGAAGTTCCACAACTACTTCTTCCCCTTCACCGAGGGCTTCCGCTACGCCGACGCCAACGACATCGGCTCGGTGGAAGCGGTGGCCGGCCATGACGTGTGCGCCGTCATGGTGGAGCTGGTCCAGGGGGAGGGGGGCGTGCTGCCTTTGGACCAGGAGTTTGTGTCCCGGGTGGCCGAGCTGTGCGCCAAGCGGGACTGGCTCCTCCTCGTGGACGAGGTGCAGACCGGCGTGGGCCGCACCGGAAGCCTTTTCGCCTTCCAGCAGTACAACATCCAGCCCGACGCGGCGTCCTTCGCCAAGGGGATTGCCGGGGGCCTGCCCTTCGGCGGGGTGATGGCCGGCGGGAAATGCAGGGATGTGTTCTCCCCCGGCACCCACGGCACCACCTTCGGGGGCAACCCCATCGCCGCCGCCGCCGCCTGCCACGTGCTGGACCGGCTGGACGGCGCCTTCCTGGCCCAGGTGGAGGAGAAGGGGGCCTACCTCCGGGCCCAGGTGGAGGAGATGGACCTGCCCTGCCTGGGCCAGACCCGGGGCCTGGGCCTGATGATCGGCATCGAGGTCAAGGGGGGCAGAACCAACCAGGAGCTGGCCGCCAAGCTGATCGAAAAGGGCCTGCTGGTCCTCACCGCCGGCCCCGGCCTGCGCTTCCTGCCCCCGCTGACCATCACCCAGGAGGAGATGGACAAGGGCCTGGCCATTCTCAGGGAGGCGCTGGGGTGATTTTTGCAGGGGCGGATATCGTCCGCCTGCACCCCACTGTAGGGGCGGATATCATCCGCCCGCGCGTACCGCGTAGGGGCGGCCTGTGGCCGCCCGCGGGCGCATATTATGCGCCCCTACACGCAAATCAACATTTGTGAGGAGCGAAGACCATGAAAAAAGACCTGTTAAAGCTGCTGGACCTGAGCAGGGAGGAGATCACGGAGATCCTGAACATAGCGGACCAGCTGAAATATGAGAAGAAGCACGGCATCGCCCAGAAGCACCTGGAGGGCAAGACGCTGGCCATGATTTTTGAGAAGAACTCCACCCGGACCCGGGTGTCCTTCGAGGCGGGCATGTTCCAGCTGGGGGGCCACGCCCTGTTCCTGTCGGGGAAGGAGAGCCAGATCGGACGGGGGGAGCCGATCCAGGACACCGCCCGGGTGCTTAGCCGCTACTGCGACGGCATTATGATCCGCACCTTCGGCCAGGACGAGGTGGAGCAGCTGGCCCAATACGCCACCGTCCCGGTGATCAACGGGCTCACCGATTTCTGCCACCCCTGCCAGGTGCTGGCCGACCTGCTCACCGTCCGGGAGCACAAGGCGGTGCTGGAGGGGCTGAAGCTGTGCTACATCGGCGACGGCAACAACATGGCCAACTCCCTTATCGTGGGCGGCCTGAAAATGGGGATGGAGGTGGCGGCGGCCTGTCCGGAGGGCTACGACCCCGACCCCCAGGTGCTGGCTTTCGCCAAAAGCGGCCCCGCCCACAGGTTCACCCTGTGCCGCACCCCCCAGGAGGCCGCCGCCGGGGCCGACGTGGTGTTCACCGACGTGTGGGCCTCCATGGGCCAGGAGGAGGAGAAGGCCGTCCGGGAGAAGGCCTTCCAGGGCTTCTGCGTGGACGCCGGGCTGATGGCCCTGGCCAACCCGGGGTGCATGGTGCAGCACTGCCTGCCCGCCCACCGGGGGGAGGAAATTGCCGCCGATGTCTTCGAAGCCCACGCCCAGGAGATTTTTGACGAGGCGGAAAACCGGCTCCACGCCCAAAAAGCGGTGATGTACCTCCTGATGAAGGAAAATTGATTCCAAAAGCGGAGAAAAATGTCTTGCAATTCCTCCGGGGCTGTGGTAAACTATCTTGGTCTGAAAACGGGCGGTCCTCTGCGGCGGCGTCCCTGGAGCGGACAGAAGGCCGGAATGAACGCCTATACAACAGGAGGAAAATATCATGGATCTGATGAAAGCATTTACCGAGAAGTACACAAAGGCCGAGCCCCCCAAGGTGTCCATCGGCGACACCGTCCGTGTGCACCTGCGGGTCAAGGAGGGCAACCGTGAGCGCATCCAGGTCTTCGAGGGCACCGTCATCGCCAAGAAGCACGGCGGCATCGAGGAGAGCTTCACCGTCCGCCGCATCTCCTACGGCATCGGCGTCGAGAAGGTGTTCCCCCTCCACGCCCCCTCTGTGGAAAAGGTCGAGGTGGTCCGCCGGGGCAAGGTGCGCCGCGCCAAGCTGTACTACCTGCGCGACCGCGTGGGCAAGGCCGCCAAGGTCAAGGAACTGCTGTGA
>JAAWNI010000163.1 GCA_022798855.1 Lawsonibacter sp.
GGCCACCGCCATCACCGTGGTGCTGGGCGTCGGCCTGGGCATGACCGGCTACAGCAAGATCTGGCCCCTGTTCGGCGCCGCCAACCAGCTGCTGGCCGCCCTGGCCCTGCTCACCGTCTGCGCCTGGCTGGGCAACATCGGCCGGAACAACAAGATGTTCTATATCCCCATGGGCTTCATGCTGGTGGTCACCCTGACCTCCCTGTTCCAGACCGTCACCGCCCGGGTGGGCATGATTACCAGCAGCAACCCCGATGTGCTGGCCAAGGTGGACTGGGGTACCTACGCGCAGGCCATCCTGGGCTCCCTGCTCTTCGTCCTGGCTATCGTGCTGGCCGTTGAGGGCTGCATGACCATCTTCGGCGGCAAGAAAAAGAACGCCTGAGTCCCTGTTCCATCCAAACAGAGCAAAAAGCGGGTCCGAAATATCGGGCCCGCTTTCTGATTGCCTGGGGAGGGGATTTGTGGTATGATGGTAGGGCCACGGCTTGCCGTGGCCGCGGCTTCTCGAAAAACACGCCATTATTCTGAAAGGCTCCCTCTTTGAGGGAGCTGGCACCGCCGCAGGCGGTGGCTGAGGGAGTCGATTATGCAACCGTTCTCCAGCAACCTCCCCGTCAATTTGGATTGGCCCGCTTCCTGCCAATGCGGACACGACAAGTCGTGTCCCTACAAAATCAACCGAAGGTGATTCCTATGAAAACCAGCAAGCTCCTGTCCATTGTCCTGTCCGTTCTGACCGCCCTGGTGGTGCTGACGGGCTCCATCGCCGTGCCCCTGCTGTGCCGCCCCTTCTACTACGCCCACATCGGCCCCATGGGCCTGGAGGAGTACGGCCTGAGCCGGGAGCAGATCGAGACTGCCTACAACCAGATGATGGACTTCTGCCTGGGCAAGCGGGAGGACTTTGCCGCCGGGGTGCTGGGGTTCTCCCAGTCGGGGGCGGACCACTTCGCCGACGTGCGGGGGCTGTTCCTGCTGGACCTGCGGGTGTTCATGGCGGCGGCGGTCCTGCTGGCAGCAGCGCTGGCCCTGTGTAAAGCTGGCAAGGTGTGCCCCCACCGCTTCCTGGACCGGGGGCCCGGCTTCTGGGCGGCGGCGGGGCTGGGCGCTTCCTTCCTGGCTGTGGGCGGGCTGGCCGCCCTGGACTTCGACCGGGCTTTTGTCGTCTTCCACAGCCTCTTTTTCCCGGGAAAAGACAACTGGATCTTCGACTGGAGCATGGACCCCATCATCCTCTTCCTGCCCCAGGATTTCTTCCGCAGCTGCGCCATTTTGATTCTGGCCCTGCTGCTGGTGTGGTGCGCCGCCCTCATCGCCGCCGACCTTTGGACAAAATCCAGGCGTGAAAGGCGTTAAAATTTGTGCCAACCGCCAAAATTGTGGGAATCAAAAAGTTTTTCTTGCGCGGATGCTGGTTTTCTGGTAGAATATTTTTTTGAGAAAAGGAGGGGTCAGGTATGGTGAGCACAGTGTTTTACAGCGGTCCTATCAAGCTTGGCCTTTCTATTTCTGTTTGACAATCATTTTCATGATTGTCTTTTTTTATGCCCCCTGGGAGCAAGTACGTTTGGAAAAGAGAAGGGAGAAACAAAAATGAACAACAACCAACCCATCCGCGACGCCCGGCAGCTGGGCCTGCCCAAAATGCTGATCCTGGGCCTTCAGCACATGTTCGCCATGTTCGGGGCCACCGTTCTGGTGCCCATCCTGGTCCAGGGCTACGGCCTGCCTTTGAGCATCCAGACCACCCTCTTCTTCGCCGGGACCGGCACCCTGTTTTTCCACTTCTGCACAAAGTTCAAGGTGCCCGCCTTCCTGGGCTCCTCCTTCGCCTATCTGGGCGGCTTCGCCGCCGTGGCCGAGCTGGACTCCGGCATTTACGCCGGGATGTCCGGGGAGGAGAAGCTGCCCTACGCCCTGGGCGGCATTGTGGTGGCCGGCCTGCTCTACCTGGCCCTGGCCGGGCTGATTAAGGCAGTGGGCGTCCACAAGGTCATGCGCTTCCTGCCCCCGGTGGTCACCGGCCCCATCATCATCCTCATCGGCCTGTCCCTGGCCCCCAGCGCCATCAACAACGCTTCCACCAACTGGTGGCTGGCCCTGCTGTCCATCGCCGTCATCGTGGCAGCCAACATCTGGGGCAAGGGCATGGTGAAGATCATCCCCATCCTGCTGGGGGTGCTGGCGCCCTACGCCGTGGCCCTGGCCACCAGACAGGTGGATTTCTCCGGGGTGGCCGCCGCCAGCGCGGTGGGCGTCCAGCCCTTCGTCCTGGCCAAGTTTGACCTTACCTCCATCCTGGTCATGGCCCCCATCGCCATCGCCGCCATGATGGAGCACATCGGCGACATGTCCGCCATCTCCGCCACCGTGGAGGAGAACTTCATCGAGGACCCCGGCCTGCACCGCACCCTCATCGGCGACGGCGTGGCCACCTCCCTGGCCGGCATGTTCGGCGGCCCCGCCAACACCACCTACGGCGAGAACACCGGCGTGCTGGAGCTGTCCCGGGTCTTCGACCCCAAGGTGGTCCGCCTGGCCGCCCTCTACGCGGTGGTGCTGTCCTTCTCCCCCAAGTTCGCCGCCCTCATCAACTCCATCCCCACCGCCATCATCGGCGGGGTGTCCTTCATCCTCTACGGCATGATCTCCGCCATCGGCGTGCGCAACGTGGTGGAAAACCGGGTGGACTTCACCAACTCCCGGAACCTGATCATCGCCGCCGTCATTATGGTCTGCGGCCTGGGCTTTAAAATCTGGGGCTTCAACAACGAGTTTTCCGGCCTTACCTTCCACGTGGGGGGCACCGACATCACCCTCACCTCCCTGGCCATCGCCGCCATCGCCGGCATCGCCCTGAACGCCATCCTGCCCGGCAAGGATTACCACTTCGGCTCTGACGTCACCCAGGGCCGCTCCGGCGACTTCGGGCGGTATTGATTAAAAGCCGCTTATACGGCGGATGAAAAATTCATTAAATAAAGATAAAGGCTCTTGCGCCGGGAAAGAAAATCGGATAGAATAGAAACATCAAGCGGGAAACCGTAATTTAAAGGAGGCAACTGCAATGGATTTTAAGGATACCTTTGACACACTGAAGGACAAGGCTACCGACCTGGCCCAGGCCGGCGTCGCCCAATCCAAGCGGCTGGCGGAAATCGCCAAGCTGAAAATGTCCAACATGGCTGAGGAGGATGCCATCAAGAAGGCCTATATCGAGATTGGCAAGCTCTATTACGCCGAGCAGGGCGCCACCCCCGACGGGGCCTATGCCGCCGCCTGCGAGAAGATCACCGCCTCCAAGGCGCTCATCGAGACAAACAACGAGCGCATTGCCGAGTTGAAGCAGCCCGGCGACCCCGAGCCTGAAGAGGAAATCGTGGTGGAGGCCGTTGAAGCCGCCAAGGAAGCCCCGGAGGAAGCTCCCACCCAGGAGGGCGGCGGCTGCTCCTGCTGCTGCCAGAGTGAAGAGGAAAAACAGGACTGATTTATAGCCTGGGGGCGCTTCGATCAGAAGCGCCCCCGCTTTGCGCCCAAAAGCAAAACAGGCATCCGGCCCTGACCAGATGCCTGTTTTCTGTTTTATGGCTCCAGCTCATAAAAGCGGATCCACAGTCCGCCCTCGTCTGTCAGCCCCTCACCCACAAAATGATTGCGGTGGAGCAGAGGGGCCAGGACGGCGGAGTCGGTGATAAAGGTGGGGACTGTTTTAAAGGGGGCGGGAGTAGGGCCTCCGCCGGTAAACCAGGCGTTGTTTTCCACATAGATATGGCAGTCTCCGCCCTCCAGGTCCTTCCCCGTCAGCATGTACCGGGCGGACATGTGGCGCACCTCGTTCTGATTGGTTACCTGCGTGTCCACGCCGCAGGGCTCCACAATGCCGTTGAAAATGGGGCCGGAGACGGTGCCCCGGAAGGGTATCATCTTGACAGTGCCGATTTCGCCGGTCAAAACCACCGTCCCGGCGGGGTCAGCCGCCACATGTACCTCTAAAATAGGCGTCGGTTTGTGTTTCATACTTACCTCCCAAAATTGAAATAGGGCAAGCCCAAACGATACCTTATTATAGCCCGTTATGGGGCTGAATTCAAGAGCCGCCCTTGCCGCTGAAACCCTCCAGCCTGCGCTCCGCCATAAAGGGACGCAGGACGGGCACCTTGGGCAGGGCAAACAGCAGCAAAGTCCCCAGCCCATAACAAGCCAAGGCTTCGCCGGGGATAAATGTAAGGGCGTTGAACCCGCAGGCCGCCCAGAATGCGGCATCCACTGTGCCGACCTCTGCCCAGGCCCACATAGGCGGCAGGATGACGGCATTAACCAGAATGGGGGGGAGCGCCGCCAGATACCAACGTGGCATCCTCATGGTGAGCCATGCGGCAATGGCGGTGGCCAGGGTGCCGAACACGATATCAAAGGGACCGTAAAGGGAGAGCAGATTGGTGAGGAAACACCCCACCACCAGCCCCGGCGCAGCGGCGGGGAACACAAAGGGCAGGACGGTAAGGGCTTCGGCAAAGCGGCACTGAATCGGGCCATAGGTCAGGCCGAAGATATCTCCAAAATACCCCAGCACTGCGTAGAGCGCCGCCACCATGGCGGCTAAGGTAATGTCTCGAACGGTAAATTTGCGCATAAAAAAACCTCCATTTTTTGTTTAGAGAACGGCAGACGGCAAAACGCCTCCGAACGAACGCGAAAACGCTCCATTTCCGCGCTTGGACGAGGTGTGGAAACTCGTCAGGAGGTATTGTAGCACAAAGGAAGGCTCTTGTCCACACCTTTTGATGGCGGGGATTCCGTTTGCAGGAAATCCGCAGGGCGCGGCGGCCCCGGCGCGCCGTTCTCTGGCGGCAGGGGGGATTCTTTTAACAAGAAGGCCTTCCCCTGCGGAGGTCGAAGGTTTTCCACAAGCTGGGGCGCTGATTTTTCCTAAAAAGCTGACAAAGCCCCGGCTAGGCCGGGGCTTTGTCAGAAAGAAGAGAGGAAGATATGATAAACCGTCAGTGGACGGGGATTTTTGGTCTGCCGCGCCGGAGCGGAAGCCTGCGGGGCGGCAGTAGGGCGTGTACCTCACGCCGGAAGGTCTTGGCAGCTAGGACCAAATATGTCCGGTATTTCGCGCGGGTTGCCGGACCGTGGG
>JAAWNI010000164.1 GCA_022798855.1 Lawsonibacter sp.
CAAGGGGGCCTTTGGAGCAGGACTGGGGCCTTCAAGCACCCAAGCCCCCCTTGCCAAAGGGGGGTGCCCCCGTAGGGGGCGGGGGGATTTTGTTTACCGGAAATCTGTAGGGCGCGACGACCCCGGCGCGCCGTTCTCTAGCAATATCCGTTCTCTGGCGGCGGGGGGATTCCTTTATCAAGGGGGCCAAGAGTTTTGACAAACTGAAACGGCCCGTTGAATTTTTCCTGTCTCTGTGCTACTCTAAGGAAAAGGAGGTGGGCCCGCCATGGGTGCAAACATTTTCTTTCTTGTTTTTTACGCCCTTTGGTTTCTGGGCTTTACCGGCTGGCTGTTCGTCCATTTTCTGAAAAAATACCTCTTCTGGCGGCGGAAGACCCCCGTCCCCCCGGGGCGGCAGTTCGTCCTGATCCTCCTGCCCTCCCTGCTCACCGCCGTTTTTCTCTTCCCCACCTTTTTCCAGGCCTTTAAGAACCTGCCCGTCCCCTATAGCGAGCTGAAGGAGGCCACCGCCCCGGTGGAGTTCATCAAGCAGCTCACCTACCGCCGGACCCAGAGCCGGTACGGCGGCGTCCGCCGGGAGCACCGCTACAACATCTATCTGGAGGGCCTCACCGGCTATCTCCGGGTGCCGGAAAACTTCGGGTTCGATCAGGATGAATTTTTGGCCTGGGCGGGGCTGGAGCCGGTAACCTTTTTATACAACTCCAACAGCGGCCGCTCCATCCCCTACGTTATCCAAAACGCCAGCGGCGCCCGCTTCCTGGACTACGAGTTCACCTCCGGCCGGCTGTGGTCCGGGGCCATGCACCGCTTGGTCACGGCCTTGTCCGCCCTGCTGTTTCTGGGGGCGGGGGCGGTCTATCTCCCCGCCTGGCTCTACCCCCTGGAGTCCAAGGGCAAGGTGGGCAAGTCCAAAAAGCTGGAGTTGGCTTTCCTGGCCGCGCTGGTCGCCACCCTCCTGGTGGTAGGCTATTTTACCAGCCAGCCGGAGGTCACCCAGACCCCCGCCGGCGGCACGCCCCCGGTGGAGGTGGAGGTGGGCGGTGGCATCCGCGCCACCCTGCCCCAGGGCTGGCGGGAGGACGGCACCACCGAGTCTGGGACCCAGTGGTACAAGCTCCAGTCCGGGGTGGCCACCTGCTTCCATCTGAACACCTGGCCCGAGGAGCTGCCCGACGGGGAGTGGAGCCGCCTTCTTCTGGAGGATTATCGGAAATTCCTCCTGGAAACCTACATCACCCAGCCCCAGGAGGGCCTGGGCCCCTTCCTCACGGAGCTGGCTTCCTCCGGCGGCCAGGTCCCCGGGACGGACTTTTTGACCTCCGAGGGCTGGGGGCAGTCGAAGAGCGGGGTGAAGAACCACTTTCTGACGGTCTTTCTGCCCCAGGCCAGGGCTATGGTGGTCATCCGGTCCTGCTCCAGCAAAAAGAGCGTCACTTGGGAGGAGCTGGAGCGCTACATAGACGGCTGCGTCCGGCCCCTGCTGTCCGGCCTTCAGGTGGACGCACGCTGAGCGCCCCGCCGCCCGCTCTAATCGGCCTGGCGCGGCCCCTTGCCGCTCCATTTGTTGGGAAAATGCTCCCGTTCCGGCGGTTTGATTTAAGAAGAATTTAATTTGTTTTCCGGAAAAAATGTGGTATACTGTAGCGGATGGAATGTACGCCGCCCGATGGGCGGATCTGGAAAGGATGGACAGCTTTGGAAAAACAGTATGACGTCTGTGTGGCGGGGGCCGGCTACGCCGGCGCGGTGTCCGCCCGGGCTCTGGCGGAGAAGGGGAAGAAGGTGCTGGTGCTGGAGCGCCGGGGCCACATCGGCGGCAACGCCTACGACTGCCTGGACGAACACGGGGTGCTCATCCACCAATACGGCCCCCACATCTTCCACACCAACGACAAAAAGGTGTTTGACTTCCTCTCCCGGTTCACCCAGTGGCGGGACTACCAGCACCGGGTTGTGGCCAACATCCCCGACCCGGCGGGGGAGGGGCGGCCCGGCTGGCGGCTGCAATACCCCGTCCCCTTCAACCTCACCTCCCTGGAGGAGGCCTTCGGCCCCGAGGAGGGGAGGGCCCTGGGGGGCAAG
The DNA here is from genome assembly GCA_022798855.1 of Lawsonibacter sp. GTDB lineage: Bacteria > Bacillota > Clostridia > Oscillospirales > Oscillospiraceae > Lawsonibacter. Next base: position 2,089 of record JAAWNI010000164.1, read on the forward strand.
CTCATTGCCGCCTACGGGGCGGAGAGAAAGGTCACTATTCTGGAGCTGCGGCAGAACCCGGACCCGGAAATCGCCGCCCTGGCCGATTATGTGTACGAGCACGTCTTTGTCCACTACACCATGAAGCAGTGGGGCCAGAAGCCCGAGGACATCGACCCCAACACCACCGCCCGGGTGCCGGTGTTCCTCTCCCGGGACGACCGCTATTTCCAGGACGCCTACCAGGGGATGCCCCTGGAGGGCTACACCAAGATGTTCGAGAGGATGCTGGACCACCCCAACATCGAGGTCCGCCTGGGGATGGACGCCCGCCCCATCCTGAAGGAGGCCGACGGCCCTGTCATCTACACCGGCCAGGTGGATGAGCTCTTCGACTTCAAGTTCGGCCCCCTGCCCTACCGGACCTTGGACTTCCAGTTTGAGACATGGCGGGACCGGGATTACAACGCCCCCGGCATGCCCTACCCCGACCCGGACCGCCCCCTCCGGGGCGGCGGCTTCTACCAGACCCACGGCACCGTCAACTACACCGTGGACCAGGACTACACCCGGATTACTGAGTTCAAGCACCTCACCGGCCAGGACCTGCCCGGGGTGACCACCATCGTGAAGGAGTACTCCCGGGCCTACACCGGAGCCGAGGGGGAGACGCCCTACTACGCCATCATCAACCCTGAAAACAACGCCCTCTACGCCAAATACAAGGCGGAAGCGGACAAAAAACCACAGCTCCACCTGCTGGGCCGGCTGGCGGAGTACAAATACTACAACATGGACGCCATCGCCGCCCGGGCCCTGGAGCTGGCGGAGCGGCTGTAACGCCTTATGTAGGGGGCGGCTCCCGTAATGTAGGGCAAGGGCTCTGCCCTTGCCTCGAGATAGATTTCCGCCTCCATAAAAAGGCAAGGGCAGAGCCCTTGCCCTACAAGGTGAACCCAAAAGCAACAGATAGGAGAATCAGACCAATGGAAAAGCTTATCACCTTCGCCGTCCCCTGCTACAACTCGGCGGCCTATATGGACCACTGTGTGGAGACCCTGCTCCAGGGTGGGGAGGACATCGAGATTATTCTGGTGGACGACGGCTCCGCCAAGGACGACACCCCCGCCATCTGCGACCGGTACGCCCAGCAGTACCCCGACATCGTCCGGGCCATCCATCAGGAGAACGGCGGCCACGGCGAGGGGGTGAACCAGGGCATCCGCAATGCCCGGGGGGCCTATTACAAGGTGGTGGACTCCGACGACTGGGTGGATGTGGACGCCCTCCATCAGGTGCTGGACAAGCTGCGCCAGTTTGTCCGGGACGGCAAGCTGGTGGACATGATGGTGGCCAACTACGTCTACGAGCACGTGGAGGACAACACCCAGCGGGCGGTGGACTACCGCAACGTGTTCCCGGTGGGCCGGGTGTTCAACTGGAAGCACATCGGCCGCTTCAAGCCGGGGCAGTACCTGCTGATGCACTCGGTCATCTACCGCACCCAGATTTTGCGGGACTGCCAGCTGGAGCTGCCCAAGCACACCTTCTATGTGGACAACATCTTTGTGTATGAGCCCCTGCCCCTGGTGCGCAACATCTACTATATGGATGTGGACCTGTACCGCTACTTCATCGGCCGGGCGGACCAGAGCGTGAACGAGAGCGTGATGATGGGCCGTGTGGACCAGCAGCTGCGGGTGAACTACCACATGATCGACTGCTGGAATCTCCGCTTTGTGGCCAAACAGAACAAAAAGCTGGCCCGGTATATGTACAACTATCTGGCTATCATGATGACCATCTCCTCCATTTTCCTCACCATGGAGGGCAGCCCGGAGTCCCTGGGCAAACGGACCCGGCTGTGGGAGTACCTGCGTACGGTGGACAAGGGGCTCTACACCAAGATGCGTTATTTTGCCATCCCCGCCGCCACCAACCTGCCCACCGCCGCCGGACGGAAGCTGTCGGTGTCCCTGTACCGCCTGGCCCGGAAAATTTACAAGTTTAACTGAGAAGCTGTTCAAACGCGATGGCCCACATCGTGTAGGGCAAGGGCTCTGCCCTTGCCTTATTTTTATCTTCTTTAGGAATAGGCGGGGGGCTTTCGCGCGTTTTCTGAAAAACCCACAAAGCAGCGTTTGGAAATCCCGGAAAATCCGCCAAAATTTTTTGACAAAACCTCTTGACACACACGGGCGGGTGTTGTATGATAACGGGGCGTCCAATGGGGCGCAGTCTGCGATGATGTGGGAGATTGCTCAGAAATGAGGTAACTTCCGCGGAGTATGTCCGACTATCGGGCGGCTGAGCGAGCTTGTACACGGCGTATATCGCCGGGTACGGCAAGAACCGGCCTGTCATTGCGCCGGTTTTTTCGTGGCCTGGAGTGATACGCACGAAAGCGTGGACGAAACCGCTCACCGACGAAGGAGGAGCAAGACCCAGTACTCAACTTCGTAATTTAAGGAGGAAGCAAACAACATGGCAGCTCAGAAAGAAATGATCCGCATCCGGCTCAAGGCCTATGACCACCAGCTCATCGACCAGAGCGCCGAAAAGATCGTGGAGACCGCCAAGCGCACCGGCGCCAACGTCTCCGGCCCCATCCCCCTGCCCACCAAGAAGGAGGTCGTCACCATCCTGCGGGCCGTCCACAAGTATAAGGACAGCCGGGAGCAGTTCGAGCGCCGCATCCATAAGCGCCTGATCGACGTGGTGAAGCCCTCCCCCAAGACCGTGGAGGCCCTGATGAGCCTGGAGCTCCCCGCCGGCGTGGAGATCGAGATCAAGCTGTAAATCCCCCAGTAGGGCCACGGCTTGCCGTGGCCGCATGGCCCAGGGAGGGCCGAACGACGTGCGGACACGACAAGTTGTGTCCCTACGAGAAACAACCCCGTTGTACCCGCGGCCTGTCGCCAATCGAGACAGGCGGGTCAAGTCGCCGGAGCAATGGCCCCAGCCCAATGGGAGCCAACTCCGCCGACCAATAACCTTTATTAGGAGGAAACATCCCAATGGAGAAAGCGATCATCGGCAAAAAGATCGGCATGACC
>JAAWNI010000165.1 GCA_022798855.1 Lawsonibacter sp.
AGCTACGCGGGCCTATGAAATTGCCGGACTGGAATCGAACTCGGAACGGTACGCCTGTGCCCCCGGAGTGGGGCGCTCTGTTCCCTACTTAGGAGGCGGTCGCTCTATCCAACTGAGCTACGCGGGCATATGAAATTGTACAAATGAAATCGAACTGGGAGCCGTACACCTGTGCTCCCGGAGTGGGGCGCTTTATTCCCCACTTAGGAGGCGACCGCTCTATCCATCTGAGCTATCGGGGCATATTCACTTGTATGCGTTAAATATACGGTTTTGGGGAAGCGCTCCATCCTCTACTTAGGAGGCGGTCGCTCTATCCAACTGAGCTACGCGGGCATATGAAATTGTACGAATGAAATCGAACTGGGAGCCGTACACCTGTGCTCCCGGAGTGGGGCGCTTTATTCCCCACTTAGGAGGCGGTCGTTCTATCCAATTGAGCTACGCGGGCATATGAAATTGTACGAATGAGATCGAACTGGGAGCCGTACACCTGTGCCTCCGGAGTGGGGCGCTCTGTTCCCTACTTAGGAGGCGGTCGTTCTATCCAGCTGAGCTACGCGGGCATATGAAATTGTACAAATGAGATCGAACTTGGTGCCGTACACTTGTGCCCCCGGAGTGGGGCGCTTTATTCCCCACTTAGGAGGCGGTCGCTCTATCCAGCTGAGCTACGCGGGCATAAAAAACGTTTCTGTTATTTTAGCCCAACTTGGTCCATCTGTCAATGGCAAAACGACCGACTATCCGCAAAAAATGACCGACTGTCCAAAACCTATGGACAGGGAGTCCGAGAAAAGGTATACTGACACAAGGAATCGAGGGGAGGGAAGTCTTACGGAGGTAGAGTTCAAGCTGGAGTCCGGCCGGCAGGAGCCGAAAATTGTGATCCTGGCTGGAGAGGAGAGCGGGGAGCTGCGCCGGCTGGCGGAACGCCTGAGCCGTTTAGCCCTGGGCCCCATCCCTGTCAGCCGCGGGGAGGAGAAGCTGCTCCTGCCCCAAAAAGACTTCCTCCGGTTCTACGCCGACGGCAAAGGGGTATCCGCGCAGACGGCGGAGGAAACCTACGCCGTCCGCCTGCGGCTCTACGAGCTGGAGGAGCAATTGGACCAGGTGCGGTTTGTCCGGATATCCAACGGGGAGATCGTCAATTTGGACCGGATTACCGCGGTAGATCTGTCTCTGTCCGGCACCATACGCGTGACGCTGGACGATCAAGTACACACCTATGTATCCCGGCGCTATATGAAAAAAATCAAAGAAACTCTGAATTTGGGGAGGAGGAACACGCATGAAAGAGTATAAATGGATCTGGGCGGTCCGGATTCTGACGGGGGCCGGGCTGGGGCTGTTTTTCAGTGTGACCATGGTGCCCTACATTATGAGCACCTGTAGCTCGTCGCCGCTGACGTGCCTGCTGTGCGCCGCGCTTGGGGCGGCGGCGGGGGCGGCCACGCTCCCCTTCGCCGACGATGGCAAATCGCTGCTGCTCCGCTCCGGCGCCCATTTTGCCGCCACCGCCGTCCTGTTTGCCCTGCTGCTGCTCCAGTTTGAGGTGGAGCCGGTGGAGCTGCTGGCGTGGGAGTGCATCCTGGCGCTGTCCTACGCCGTGGTCTGGCTGGGGCGGTGGATCGGCTGGTATGTGGAGGTTATGCAGCTGAGGACCCTGCTGGGGCTGGCCCCCGGGCCGTCGCCCCTGAAATGGCGGGAGACTCTGCCCTATCTGCCCTTCGTCCTGTTTCTCTGCTGTGGGCTGCCCCTGATCCTTCGGATGGCCGACCACTGGGTATCCGCGGATGTCCCTGTACTCTCCGGGCTGATCCTGCCCTATTTGCTGCTGCCTGTTGGGGGGCTTTGCGCTGGACTGTCCCTGGGAAAGCGGCAGGGGGTCTGTCCGCTGTACCCGGCGGCCTGCTTTTTGTGCTATCTGCCCATGGTTTATCTTCTGTTCAACAGCACCGCGCTGTTCCACTGCTTCATGGTGGCGCTGCCCGCCTTGGGCGGAAATGTGATGGGCTGGCTCTACCGCCGGGCGGTGCCCAAAAGGAGGCCGGGGCTGTGAGGAAAGAACTTGACGGCCGTCTGGACGGCGCGCGGGACGCCGGAAAGCGGTACGGCTTCTGCGTCCTCTGGATGCTGGCGCTTCAATTCGCGTCCTGCCTGGCCTGCTGGGGGGTGCTGCTGCTTTTTGGCCGGGACTTTGAGCTGGAGTGGCTGGTCTATACCCTGGGGCTTCTGCTGCCCTTCCTGTGGGGGGTGGCGGGCTACCACTTCCCCCGCCGGTTCCGAATCCCGGGCCGGTGGCAGAGCCTGATTTTCTGGTTGCTGTTTCTGGCGCTTCCGGCGGCGCTGTGCTGGTGGGCCGGCCAGGGCGGGCCGGACGGCTTGCAGCTGCTCTGCGCCCCTCAGCTGATGGCCCGGCTGGCCTGGTTCAGCCCCCTCTTTGACGGCCCCGCGTCCGCGCTGGTCTTGAACACCCTCCAGCCTTTGGCGGCGGCGGGGATGCATCTTCTGCTGATGGCCGGCTTCCTGCTGGGGATGTGGTTTGGGCGGAAGCGAAAGACAACAGTATACACATAAGCAATCCCCCGGCGTAAGCCGGGGGATTGTCCTATGAAGGCGCCTTGTTAGATGGCGGACAGATAGAGCTGCAAGGACTGGTAATCCCCGTGGAACAGGGGCAGGGGATAGCCGGCGTTCATAAGCACGTCGCCGGGGTAGCTGTCCCCGCCGTTGACCTGATAGGTGAGCTGGGGGTCCAGCCCTTTCAGGCGCAGCGTCTGGAAGGGGGGCGCGGCCTGGAGGGAGGTGGCAACCAGACTGATCAGGGCTTCCCGGCGGTCGGAGGACACCTGCTCCCAGGCGGTATAGGGCCCATTCGCGAAGGGGTCGGTAAGGCGGTAGTAGCCCCCCCGCTGGATCAAGTGGTAGTGCTCCTTAAAGAAAGCCACCTGCTGCTTGATAACCTCCTTCTCCTCCTGGGTGGTCTTATTGGGGTCCAGCTCATAGCCGAAGGTGCCCGACATGGCCACGGTGCCCCGTGCCTCGATGGGGGTGGTCCGGCCGTTGGCTTCGTTGGGCACGGCGGAGACGTGCGCCCCCATGGCGCTCACGGGGTAGCAGAAGGAGGTGCCGTACTGGATGCGCAGGCGGTCGATGGCGTCGGTGTTGTCGCTGCACCAGATCTGCGGGGTGTAGTACAGCATTCCGGCGTCGAAGCGGCCGCCGCCGCCGGCGCAGCCCTCGATGAGCATGTGGGGGAAGTCCCGGCGCAGCTGGTCCAGCATCTCATAGACCCCCAGGACATAGCGGTGGTAGACCTCCCCCTGGCGGTTGGGGGGCAGGGCGGCGGACCACACGTCGGACAGGCTGCGGTTCATGTCCCACTTCACATAGGCGATGTCGGCGCTGGAGAGGACGGCCTTGATCTGCCCGTAGACATGCTGCCGCACCTCGGGGCGGGAGAAGTCCAGCACCAGCTGATTGCGGCCCCGGGCGGGGGTGCGGCTGGGGACGCGGAAGGCCCAGTCGGGGTGCTCCCGATAGAGCTGGCTGTCCTCGCTGACCATCTCGGGCTCGATCCAGATGCCGAAGGACATGCCCAGCTCCTGGATGCGGGGCACCAGGGCCTTCAGCCCGCCGGGGAGCTTCCGCTCGTTGACGGTCCAGTCCCCCAGGCCGCTGTTGTCGTCGTCCCGCTTGCCGAACCAGCCGTCGTCCATCACCAGAAGCTCCACCCCCAGGGGGGCGGCGGCCTTGGCGAAGTCCACCAGCTTGTCGGCGTCAAAATCGAAGTAGGTGGCCTCCCAGTTGTTGATGAGCACCGGGCGGCGCCCGCCCTCATAGGGGTCCTGGATCAGATGCTCCCGGATGGCCCGGTGGTACTGCCGGCTCATCTGGCCCAGGCCGCTGGGGGAGCAGACCAGCGCCCCCTCGGGGGCGGTGAAGCTCTGGCCCGGCTCCAGGGTCCAGCAGAACTGGTAGCGGTTGATGCCCATGACCAGGCGGGTGTTGTCGTACTGGCTGCCCTCCGCCGAGATCTGGAAATTGCCGCTGTACAGCAGCAAAGCCCCGTAGCACAGGCCGTAGTCCTCCTTGGCGTCGTGGTCGCAGAGGACCACGAAGGGGTTGTGCTGATGGCTGGAGGCGCCCCGGATGCTGTCCACCCCCTGGACCCCGGAGCGCAGCGGTGCCCGGTCCGGGGAGCGCTCCATAAGGTGGCAGCCGTTGAAGGTGATCAGGTCCAGGTCGGACCGGAGGAAGTCCAGGCACAGGGAGGCGCACTGGCGCAGGCGGATCGGCCCCTCGCCGAAGTTGACCACCCGGACGGCCCGGGTAATCAGGTCGAGGGGCTCAAAGACGCCGTAGTACAGCTCCACCCGGACCTGGGCGGCGGCGTCCTCCAGGAGGAGGACCAGCGTCTCCGCTTCCTCCTCCGACCCCCGGAAGGCGGGCAGGCCCTCCAGGGCGTACTTCCCCCGGCGCAGCTGGCAGCCGGCGTAGCGCAGGTCCGCCGAGCGGCTGCCACAGGGCAGCTCCAGCTCGATGGAGGGCAGGCGGAAATCCCCCACGCCGCAGGTGGAGTACTCCTGGGGGATGGTGTTCAGGGAATAGGTCCGGTCCAGCCCCGCCTCGCTGGGGTTGGGGGCGCAGGCCCGGTCGGCGTACCGGACCAGATAGGACAGGTCGCCGCCGGCAACCCGGGGGCCGTAGTAGGTGTGGACCAGCACGCTGTGCTGGTCGGCCTTCATCTGATAGGTGGTGTTTTGGGTGTGCAGGGTGAAGACGTTGTTTTCCTTGTCCAGCAGGATCATGAGGGATACCCCCTGATAAAAAAGATTTGTCTGGCTGATTGTACGAAATTTTCACGGGAGAAGCAAGGGCGGGGCGCGAAAATATTCGACAAATCGCCGCCCCGTCCGCGCCGGAAAATCGTGGAGTTTTTAGGCGCTGTCTGAAAAATGGAAATGTGTCCAACGGCGAGAAATTTTTTCGCCAGACGAAGCCAATTTGACGCAGGAATACTGGATGTATTTCAAGGAAAATTGGCAAAGCATGGCGGAAAAAGAGCC
>JAAWNI010000166.1 GCA_022798855.1 Lawsonibacter sp.
GCGGCCGACATCACCGACGCCCTGGCCCAGGACCAGCACTATGTCTTTGAGGACTTTACCGAGGATACCAGAATCACCATCACTGTGGACGGCACCATCGACCAGTGGACCCTGGTGAAGGAAGTGGGCATTGTGAAGGCGGACGGCAGCTATCACAGATTTGGCAGCGAGACGGTCACCAGCGAGACCGTGGACGACGCCTTGGGTAGTATATTCTTCGACGGCGACATTTTCAAGGACAATTCTGTGGATGTTTCAGCAGGTATTACAGACGCGGAGGTTGTGACCAGCACGTATGTAACGACGACTGATAAATGTGATGAAGCCAAATAAACTGCGGCGGGCCGGGAAACCGGCCCGCTGTAGGCTGACGAAAAGCCTCCCTCCAAGAGGGAGGTGGCACGGCAAAGCCGTGACGGAGGGAGCTTTTACACAGAAAGATCATAAAATCCGTTGTTTTACTCCCTCAGTCACCGCCTACGGCGGCGGCAGCTCCCTCGAAGAGGGAGCCGCAAACAGGAGTTTTTGATACGCCGAGCGGGCCGGGAAACCGGCCCATTTTTTATGAATAAAATCGATGGAAGCTCTGACATTTTGAGCCTGTTTTTCCTTGTAATTTTTACTTGGCTGCTTTATAATAGGGAATGGCGATTCCAGAAAAATTTTTACATTGTAAGGAGAGCGTTATGACAGCCAGTGAGAAAAAGCAGCTGATGGCCACGGCCTGTAAGGTGCGCATGGGCGTCATCGAAGGGACCCATGGGGCCAAGGCCGGCCACCCCGGCGGAAGCCTGTCCGCCGCCGATTTGTTTACCTATCTCTACTTCAAGGAGATGAACGTGGACCCCAAGAACCCCAAGTGGGAGGAGCGGGACCGGTTCGTCCTGTCCAAGGGCCACACCGCGCCGGGGCTGTACGCCGCTCTGGCGGAGAAGGGCTTCTTCCCCGTGGAGGACCTGCCCACCCTGCGGCACATTGGAAGCTATCTCCAGGGCCACCCCAACATGAACACCGTCCCCGGCGTGGACATGTCCACCGGCTCCCTGGGCCAGGGGATCTCCGCCGCCGCCGGCATGGCCCTGGCCGCCAAGCATCAAGGCAGGAGCTGCCGCGTCTACGCCCTGCTGGGCGACGGCGAGATTCAGGAGGGCCAGCCCTGGGAGGCCTTTATGTTCGCCCACCAGTACAAGCTGGACAACCTGTGCGCCATCATTGACAACAACGGCCTGCAAATCGACGGCCGGGTGGAGGATGTCATGAGCCCCTACCCCATCGTGGACAAGCTGAAGGCCTTCGGCTGGGAGGTGGCGGAGATCGACGGCCACGACTTCGAGCAGATGGAGTCCGCCTTCGCCAAGGCCCGGGAGGTAAAGGGCGCCCCCACCGCCATTGTGATGAATACCGTGAAGGGCAAAGGGGTCAGCTACATGGAGGACCAGGCCGGCTGGCACGGCAAGGCCCCCAACGACGAGGAATACGAGATCGCCATGAATGAGCTGCGGGCTCAGCTGGCAGAAGTGGAGGCGGTGTAACATGGCGGACGTGAAGAAAATCGCAACCCGGGAGAGCTACGGCAACGCCCTGAAAGAGCTGGGCGCGCTCCACGACGACCTGGTCGTCTTCGACGCCGACCTGGCCGGGGCCACCAAATCCGGAATTTTCAAAAAGGCCTTCCCCAGCCGCCACTTCAACTGCGGCATCGCTGAGGGCAACATGATGGCGGTGGCCGCCGGGGCGGCGGCTATGGGGCTGGTGCCTTTCGCCTCCTCCTTCGCCATGTTCGCCGCCGGACGGGCCTTCGAGCAGGTGCGCAACTCCATCGGCTACCCCCACCTCAACGTGAAAATCGGCGCCACCCACGGCGGCATCTCCGTGGGCGAGGACGGCGCGTCCCACCAGTGCTGCGAGGATTTTGCTTTGATGCGCTCCATCCCCGGCATGGTGGTCATGTCCCCCGCCGACGACGTGGAAGCCCGGGCCGCTGTCAAGGCCGCCTATGAGCATCAGGGGCCCGTCTACCTCCGCTTCGGCCGCCTGGCGGTGCCCGTCTTCCACGATGAGTCCAACTTTAAGTTTGAAATCGGCAAGGGCGAGGTCCTCCAGGACGGCAGCGACGTGGCCATCATCGCCAATGGCCTGCTGGTCAACGAGGCGATTGAGGCCGGCAAGGCCCTGAAAGCGGCCGGCATCTCCGCCCGGATCATCAACCTGTGCACCATTAAGCCCCTGGACGAGGAGCTGGTCCTCCAGGCCGCCAAGGAGTGCGGCAGGGTGGTTACCTGCGAGGAGCACTCCGTCATCGGCGGCCTGGGCGAAGCCGTCTGCTCCCTGCTCAGCGAGAAGTGCCCCACCCCGGTGCGCCGCATCGGCGTCAACGACGAGTTCGGCCACTCCGGCCCCGCCGTCGAGCTGCTGAAACAGTTCGGCCTGTCGGCGGAACACATCGTGGAGGCCGCCAAGGACTTCTGCGGCAAGTAATTCGACCTGTTCGGCTGCTTCGCTGATGCGCAGGGCCGGATCGGCCATCAGCCTTGAGGGCGTAAATCTTCATCTTGTTTGGGAAATGATCAGCGAGGACATTCCAGAGCTGAACAATACGCTATAAAAACCGCCCCTCCTGCCATTGCTGGCGGGAGGGGCGCTTTTTTACTTCAATTCAGGGTGGTACTGGGGGCAGGCACACTTCTTCCACTTCAAGCCGGAGCCGCAGGGGCAGGGGTCATTGCGGCCGATTTTGACCACCTTTTTCACGGGCTGCTTCCGGACGGCGCCGTCTCCGGCGCTGCTCTCGCTGGTGACCTTAGCCACCCGCTCCCGCTTGACCGGCTCATTCTGGCGCAGGCGGACCAGGAACAGCCGGCGGAGCGTCTCCTCCTGGATGGCGGCCACCATGGACTCGAACATCTCATAGCCTTCCTCTTTGTAGGCCACCACCGGGTCGCTCTGCCCGTAGGCCCGCAGGCCGATGCCCTGGCGCAGCTCGGTCATGGCGTCGATGTGGTCCATCCAGTACTCGTCCACCACCCGGAGCATAATGACCCGCTCCAGCTCCCGCATCAGGGGCGGGGTGATCTCCCTCTCCTTGTTCTGATAGGCCGCCAACGCCTTGTCCAGCACCAGCTGGGTCAGGCCCTCGGCGTCGTAGCCCTTGAGCTCCTCGTCGGACAGCAGCAGATCGTTGGGCCCCAGGAACATAGTGCGGAAGTGGGACACCGCTTCCTGGAATTCCTCGGCGTCCATGTGCTTCTGCTCCCCCATGTGGCCCTGGATGGCGCTGCCCACCATGGAGCGGATCATATTCTGAATGGAGTTTTGCAGGTCCTCGCCGTCCAGCACCTGGTGGCGCTGCTTATAGATGATGCCGCGCTGGGTGTTCATCACGTCGTCGTACTGGAGGACGTTTTTCCGGGTCTGGAAGTTCCGGGACTCCACCTGCTTCTGGGCGTTCTCAATGGCCCCGGAGAGCATTTTGGCGTCGATGGGGGTATCCTCGTCCACCCCCAGCTTCTCCATCAGGTTATACACCCGCTCGGAGCCGAACAGGCGCATGATGTCGTCCTCCAGGGAGAGGAAGAACCGGGTTTCGCCGGGGTCGCCCTGGCGGCCGGCGCGGCCCCGGAGCTGGTTGTCAATGCGGCGGGACTCGTGGCGCTCGGTGCCCAGGATGAAAAGGCCGCCGGCCTCCCGGGCCTTGGCCGCTTCCTCCTTGATCTCCTCCTTATACTTGGCTTCCGCTTCGGAGAACTTCTTTCGGGCGTCCAGAATCTCCTGATTGTCCGTCTCGGCAAAGCCGGTGGCTTCGGCGATGAGCTCGTCGCTCATCCCCGCCTTGCGCAGGTCGGCCTTGGCCAGAAACTCGGCGTTGCCCCCCAGCATGATGTCGGTGCCGCGGCCGGCCATGTTGGTGGCCACGGTGACCGCCCCCACCTTGCCCGCCTGGGCCACAATCTCCGCTTCCTTCTCGTGGTTCTTGGCGTTGAGCACGTTATGGCGGATGCCCTTGCGCTTGAGGATGGCGGACAGCTCCTCCGACTTCTCGATGGAGATGGTGCCCACCAGCACGGGCTGGCCCTTGGCGTGGCAGGCTTCGATCTGCTCCACGATGGCCCGCAGCTTGCCGGCCACGTTTTTGTACACCACGTCGGGCTGGTCGATTCGGGCCAGGGGCTTGTTGGTGGGGATCTCGATGATGTCCAGCTCGTAGATGGTGCCGAACTCCTCCTCCTCGGTGAGGGCGGTGCCCGTCATGCCGGACAGCTTGCTGTACAGGCGGAAATAGTTTTGGAAGGTGATGGTGGCCAGGGTCTTGGACTCGTTGGCGACTTCCACCCCCTCCTTGGCTTCGATGGCCTGATGGAGCCCCTCGTTGTACCGCCGGCCGAACATGAGCCGGCCGGTGAACTCGTCCACGATGATGACCTGGCCGTCCTTCACCACGTAGTCGATGTCCTTTTTCATCACGCCCCGGGCCTTGATGGCCTGGTTGATGTGGTGGGACAGGGTGGTGTTCTCCATGTCCGCCAGGTTGTCCACCTGGAAGGCGGCCTCCGCCTTCCAGATGCCCCGGGCAGTGAGGGTGGCGGTTTTGGCCTTCTCATCCACGATGTAGTCGGCGTCCACATCCACGTCCTCCTCCTCCTTGGAGTCCGTCTTGGCCACCCGCTGGCACTTCAAATGGGAGACAAACCGGTCCACGATGGTGTACAGCTGGGTGGACTTCTCCCCCTGGCCAGAGATGATCAGGGGGGTGCGGGCCTCGTCGATGAGGATGGAGTCCACCTCGTCCACGATGGCGAAGGCGTGGCCCCGCTGGACCTGCTCCTGGGCGTAGATGGCCATGTTGTCCCGCAGGTAGTCGAAGCCAAACTCGTTGTTGGTGCCGTAGGTGATGTCCGCCCGGTAGGCGGCCTTCTTCTCCTCGCCCATCACGCCGTGGATTACCAGGCCCACCGTGAGCCCCATGAAGCGGAACACCTTGCCCATCCACTCCGAGTCGCGCTTGGCCAGGTAGTCGTTGACGGTGACGATGTGGACCCCCTTGCCCGCCAGGGCGTTG
>JAAWNI010000167.1 GCA_022798855.1 Lawsonibacter sp.
CATGGTGGTCCACAGCCGGATGTCCTTCTTCTCCGACGCCCTGGGCCACTCCGCCTTTACCGGCATGGCCATCGGGGCCCTGTGCGGCTTCCACGAGCCCACCTGGGCGGCGGTGGCCTTCGCCATCCTCTTCGCCCTGCTGTTCAACCTGGTGAAGCGCCGCTCCGCCCTGGCCAGCGACACGGTGATCGGGGTGTTCTCCTCCACCGCCGTGGCCCTGGGCATCTTTTTGTCCACCCTGGGGGGGCGGTCCTTTACCCGGTTCAACAGCCTGCTCATCGGCGACATCCTGTCGGTGGAGCCATCTAAAATCGGCGTGCTGGCCCTGATCCTGCTGGCGGTGGTCCTGCTGTGGCTGGCCAGCTTCAACCAGCTGATGCTCTCCGCCGTCCACCCCGCCCTGGCGGACAGCCGGGGGGTCCAGGTCTTCTGGCAGGAGGCGGTGTTCTCCATGGCCATCGCCGTGGTGGTTACCCTGTCCATGACCTGGGTGGGCCTGCTGGTCATCAACTCCCTGCTGGTCCTCCCCGCCGCCGCCGCCCGGAATGTGGCCCGGAATATGCGGCAGTACCACCTGTTTTCCCTGCTGGGGGCCGTCCTGGCCGGCATCGCAGGGCTGATGACCTCCTATTACGTGGGCGGCTCCGCCGGCGCCGCCATCACCCTGTATCTGGCGGTGTGGTTCGCCCTCACCTTCCTGGGGCGGAAAAAGTAGGGGATTTGCCTTGATAAAATGCGCAGCAGGACGCCCCCAATCCCACGCCTGTCCCATAAATTTGGAGGGCATTGCGGGTACGGCATATAGGGCAGGGGTTCTTCCCCTGCCTTTCCTTGCCCCGCGTTTGGAGGGGTTCCTGAATTTGTGGGGCAAGCCCCTTTTCCTCTTGACAAAGGGGCGGGAATACGCTACAATACTTTAACAGTTGAAACCAATAAAGCACAACGGAGCACCTCCGTTCAGAAAGGAACGAGCGCAATGCCTATTACCGACCTGCTGGAACGCAACAGCAAGCTGTACGGCGACGAGACTGCCCTGGTAGAGATCAACCCCGAGGACCAGGAGGCGCGGAGGGTCGCCTGGAAGGAATATGAACTGATCCAGCCCACCGCCGACATGCCTTACCGCCGGGAGATCACCTGGTCGATCTTTGACGAGAAGGCCAACCGGGTGGCCAACATGCTGCTGTCCTGGGGCATCCGCAAGGGGCAGAAGGTGGCAATCCTGCTGATGAACTGTCTGGAGTGGCTGCCCATCTACTTCGGCGTTTTGAAGACGGGCGCCATCGCCGTCCCCCTGAACTTCCGCTATACATCCAGCGAGATCGACTACTGCCTGAAGCTGGCCGACGCCGACGTCCTCTTTTTCGGCCCGGAGTTCACCAGCCGGATGGAGGCCATCGTCCCCAAGCTCTCCAAGCATATGCTCCTCTTTTTCGTGGGCGAGGGCTGTCCGCTTTTCGCCGAGGAGTATTTGAAGGCCACCGCCAACTGCTCCAGCCGCCCCCCCAAGGTGCTGGTGGACGACGAGGACGAGGCGGCCATCTACTACTCCTCCGGAACCACCGGCTTCCCCAAGGCGATCCTGCTGAAACACACCGCCCTGATGCAGTCCGCCCGGATGGAGGCCATCCACCACGGGACCGCCCACGAGGACGTCTTCCTGTGCATTCCGCCCCTGTACCACACCGGCGCTAAAATGCACTGGTTCGGCTCCCTCTTCACCGGCAGCAAGGCGGTGCTCCTCAAGGGCAGCTCCCCCGCGTCCATCTTCCAGGCGGCCAGCCAGGAGAAATGCACCATCGTCTGGCTGCTGGTGCCCTGGGCTCAGGATATTTTAGCCGCGCTGGACAGAGGGGAGTTGAAAATTGAAGATTACCAGCTGTCCCAGTGGCGGCTGATGCACATTGGCGCCCAGCCGGTGCCCCCCTCCCTCATCAAGCACTGGCTGGAGTACTTCCCCGACCACAAGTACGACACCAACTATGGCCTGTCCGAGTGCACCGGGCCAGGCTGCGTCCACCTGGGGCTGGAGAACGTCCATAAGGTGGGGGCCATCGGCGTCCCCGGCTACGGCTGGAAAATCAAAATTGTGGACGAGCAGAATGCCCCCGTCCAGCGGGGGGAGGTGGGCGAGCTGTGCGTCAAGGGCCCCGGCGTGATGGTGTGCTACTACCACAATCCGGAGGCCACCGCCGAGGTGCTGGAGAACGGCTGGCTCCACACCGGCGACATGGCCCGCCAGGACGAGGACGGCTTCATCTTCTTAGTGGACCGGAAAAAGGACGTCATCATCTCCGGCGGCGAGAACCTGTACCCTGTGCAGATCGAGGATTTCCTGACCGCCTACCCCAAGGTCCACGACGTGGCGGTGATCGGCCTGCCCGACAAGCGGCTGGGGGAGATGGCCGCCGCCATCATCCAGATCAAGGAGGGCATGACCTGCACCGAGAGCGAGATCAACCAGTTCTGCATGGATCTGCCCCGGTACAAGCGGCCCCGGAAGATTATTTTCGCCGACGTCCCCCGCAACCCCACCGGAAAAATCGAAAAGCCCAAGCTGCGGGAGCAGTACTGCGGCGTGCGCCTGGTGGAGGCACAGAACCAGGGGTAACGGCAGCCTCCTGTCTGATACTCTTAAAACACTTTATGTAAATACCTCCTGTTGCTCTGATTTGAAGCAACAGGAGGTATTTTATGATTGGGTATGGGGCTTATTTGATACATGGTGGAATGCCCGAGGGCGAAGAGATTTTTTCGCCAGACAAGGAAAATTTTTGCGGCCATACTGCCGCATGGCAAAAAAATTTGAAGCGGCATGGCGGTGGAGGGCTGTCCATGCCTCCCGGCCTGTTATGGGGGAAAATAGAAAATCCGGCGACGGCCGGCTGGAAAAACAAGACAACGCAAAAAATATGGGCGTCTTCGGAGTGGTTTCAACAGATGGCTCAAATAATACACACAGGCGGTTTGAAGCGAGCGGTGCCGCGCTGTTTGGAGGAGGATATCCAAAAATGATAAAAAACGTATTGATGGAACTGCTTCTTCCCTTTCTGGGCACATCCCTTGGGGCGGGGTGCGTATTTTTTCTGAAAGACGCTATGAATCCGCTGATTCAGCGGGCCCTGACCGGCTTCGCGGCGGGGGTCATGGTGGCGGCTTCCGTCTGGAGCCTGCTGGTCCCCGCCATGGAGCAGGCGGCGGATATGGGCCGCTGGGCGTTCATCCCTGCGGTCGTGGGGTTTTGGCTGGGCATTCTGTTCCTGCTGGCGCTGGACAGGACGATCCCCCACCTGCACCAGAGCGGCGGTCCGCCGGAGGGACCTCATACCCAGCTGAGGCGGACCACCATGCTGGTGTTGGCCGTCACCCTCCACAACATTCCGGAGGGCATGGCGGTAGGCGTGGTGCTGGCGGGCTGGATGGCCGGGAATGGGGCGATCACGGCGGCGGCGACGCTGGCCCTGTCCATCGGCATTGCCATCCAGAATTTTCCGGAGGGCGCTGTCATCGCCATCCCCCTCCACGGGGAGGGCGTGGGAAAGAGCAGGGCATTTTTATATGGGGTTCTGTCCGGCGCGGCGGAACCGCTGGCGGCTGTGCTGGCCATCTGGGCGGCGGGGCTGATCCTGCCCGCCCTGCCCTATCTGCTCAGCTTCGCGGCAGGGGCCATGGTCTACGTGGTGGTGGAGGAGCTGATTCCGGAGTCCTCCGCCGGGAGGCACTCCAACCTGGGGACGCTGTTTTTCGCGGTGGGATTTACCATCATGCTTGCGCTGGATGTGGCGCTGGGGTAGGGCGCCCAACACCGCCAGAAGCTGGAAATATGGGAGGCGCCGTCGGTCCGTGGCGGCGTGAAAAATCGAACAATTGGCTGCGTTTGCCGGGGAAATTTCCGCAAAAAAGGCGAATATTGGAAATTTATTCAAAATTTGTAGAAATTTCGTAGAAAAATAAAAGGAGAATTTCCAATAAATTCCATAAAATGACTTGCATATCCTGCGAACTTGTGATAAATTGTATGCGGTAGGTCGAAATGAACCGGGCGAACACGAAGTCGGGAACTTTTGCCGGCCAAAACATCAATTTTAGCAAAGGAGTAATGAACATGGAGGTTGTCAAACGGATTGTAGTGGCTGACACGGGTGCGGAATTCCGCGAAAACCTGGTACGAACGCTGACAAGCGACCCAGGTCTTCAGGTAATCGGCGAGACTGGGGATGGCCACGAGCTTCTGCGCGTGGTGCAGGAGCTCAAACCCGACGCTGTGGTGATGGAAATGGTCCTCACCGGCATCGACGGGCTGGACGTATTGGACGAGATGACAAAGCTGAGCGACAAGCCGCGGGTATTGATATTGTCCAGCTATATCAAGGGCGGCGTGGTTGACATGGCCGCGGCCAAGGGAGCGGACTTTTACATGACAAAGCCCTGCCGGCTGTCCTCCGTAGGCGAGCGGCTGAAACAGGTGATGTCCTCGGGCGCGGTGGAAGCGGAGCGCGGCAGCAGCCCCAGCTTGGAAAGCCAGGTGACGTCCATCATTCACGAGGTTGGCGTCCCGGCCCACATCAAAGGCTATCAATATCTGCGGGAAGCAATCATTATCGCAGTCAGCGACATGGACGTGATCAACGCGGTGACTAAGGTGCTCTATCCGGAGATCGCGAAGCGCTTCGGCACCACAGCCAGCCGTGTGGAACGGGCGATCCGCCATGCCATTGAGGTAGCCTGGGACCGGGGCGACCTGGAAATTTTACAGAAATATTTTGGATACACCGTCTCCAACGCCAAGGGCAAGCCCACCAACAGCGAGTTTATCGCCATGATCGCCGACCGGCTCCAGCTGGAGCGGAAAAAGACGCAGTAACCCCGGCAAACTTCGCCCTTGCCTTTCCTTCTGGAATCTGATATATTTTATAGTATAGTACGAGAAACGGTAGAAACCTGTCGATTCCTGGGGGCCGGTCCCCAAAACCGGAAAAGCCCGGGCGGCCCTCGCAGCTGTAAGAACCGTTCAGACGGTCGTTTGAGATTGTGAATACAGGTTCTAAGC